>CAZURU010000287.1:5974-7075 GCA_964623585.1 uncultured bacterium | reverse complement strand
TTCTTTGGATGTAAACGATTCACATAATTCACGTGCTTGTATTATTTCTTCACTGTCGGATTGTTGTATTTCAATCACTTTCATCGCTGCATTAGGTATCTGTGCAAAGGTTTCATCCCAATCTAAATCACCTGTTCCGGGTGGATGATACGGATCAAGATCTTGCAGGTCATGTAATGTTACGCCGATGAGATACTGAGCATAAGTCTTAATCCATTCATGTGACCAACAGAGTCCGAGTTTTTCTTGTAGTGCGGCGTGTCCTACATCGTGCCAATAGCGCATAGGACTGCCGTAGAATTCGTCAAAAAACAGTCCTACTTCGTCAAAATTTGGTATCTGGAAATATTTTGGTCTGTTTTCTATAGCGATGTTCAGTTTCATTCGTAAAGCCGCTTCATTTAGTTCATCAAGACTTCTTAGTGTGGCATTATGGTGTTTTGTTTCTTTACGTTTTCTCCATTCTGTTGCTTCAGTCACCTTTTTATTGAAAGCTTCAAACTCTCTTTCCCCATAGTTATAGAGATCAGTCATCAGATAGGAACGGTCGTAAGTATCTACTTCTCCCAGTCGCAGTATAACTGTTGGAATGTCCATTTCTATGGCGAGTTGCATGGTCTCTATAGTTTTGCGGATGGCTTCTTTTCGCTCATCATTGTCAAGGCTGGAAAGTTGGACTTTGTCGCTGTCTACAATGGTCCTTGCTACATCGGATTGCGCTGTTCCCGGCAGTATAGGACAATAATTTTGTATAACAGGAGGATGTGCATGTCCAATCTCACGAAATATTGGTTTGAGTTGTTCCAACTGTTCAATGGTAAGGTGTCGACTGAGTGCGATGTTTGCGAATCCTAAGTGTTTCAACTCATCAAACATTGCTGCACCGTCTGACTGCTCTAATGCGTTCCACATTGTTGATATTGCTAACATTCATTATTCCGATTTTTGTGGGATGTAATCTAATAGAACACAAACTAAAAGTTTGTGCTACAAAAGAGACAAACCAAAAGTTTGTACAACAGAAGATAGACATTATCATTTAGACACGGTATTATTCTATTGTGACTACCCTATGATCTTGAACTTTTATTTTACCTTGTG
>CAZURU010000287.1:0-5964 GCA_964623585.1 uncultured bacterium | reverse complement strand
TTTATTATTCCGATTTTTGTGATATGTAATCTAATAGGAGACAAACTAAATGAAGATTAAATAACTTATTCGGTATTTATCTATTGGCATGATGCAAGTCCACTCCCCTGCTGGCGCGGTTTCCTAACCTCGCCAAATTACCTAAATATCTTCTTAAACTTCATAAAACTTGTGCTACAGAAGAGAGGTATTATCATTTAGGCACGGTATCATTCTATTGTGACAACACTATGATCTTGAACTTCTATTTTTCCTTGTGCATAATTCTTGATGACTTGAGGATAGAGTTTATGTTCTTCAATTTGAATGCGTAGATGTAAAGTCTCTTCGTCATCATCCTCATAGACAGGGACTGCCACTTGTGCTATGATGGGTCCTGTGTCAACACCTTCATCAACAAAATGGACGGTAACCCCTGATACTTTTACGCCATAAGCTAAAGTATCTGCAATTGCATTTGCGCCGGGGAAAGCGGGTAATAGACTAGGATGTATGTTTATGATCTTGTTCTGGAATTGTCTGACGAATGGGGTTTGAAACAGTTTCATAAACCCAGCAAGTACGATCAGATCAATATCATAGTCTTGTATCTTCTTAGCTATTGCTGCGTCAAATTCAATTCTATTTTTAAAATCTTGACTTCTGATGATTTCCTGTGGAATTCCAGCGCGTTTTGCTCTTTGTAATGCATAAGCATTTTTGCGGTCACTGATCACAACGGAGATTTCTATATCACAATTCTTGCCACGATGCAGTTGTGCAATTAGGTTCTGAAGATTAGTTCCACTCCCGGATGCCAGAACAGCGATTTTCACTTTTTGTCTATTTCCAATTAGTAGACTGTCAATTCTTGCATGTAGATCGGGTAGAGCGAAGCGAAACCCAACATGTAAACCTTGTCATATCCTACGTGTAGTCATTTAATATTATAGTGATGCTTCGCTCTATCTGTTCTACAAAATAGCACTTGACAAAGCATTAGTTTTCTTTACCAATAGGTGTTATCCTTTGTATGTCCCTTTGGTATCGGTACCCACACACCACCCGTTTCAGATGCCACCTTCTGTTGGAAGTCATCAATAGTTCCAAGAACACTGACCACTGCATGTTTTTCTCGTAATAGTTGTATCGTACCTGCTGACTGTTTTTCAGTGATGGGTTCATCAGTAATTAGAATTATGTGCAGCTGTGCATTTGGACGGAGTTTTATACGTCTCAATCCATCAGTAATTGCAAATAGCAGGCTTTCATCTTCTTGGCAAGGTAGTTCTACTATTTTCCTAATCTGTTGTAGCGTCTGTGGTGGTTTGAATACATTCACTCTATTGAGACTCACACTTTTTCTGAAGCGGACAACGCCTATCTGATAGTCGATGAGTGCGTTATCCCAATCGCGTATCCATATTTCTAATTGGTTTAAAATCTCAGGGATCTTCTCTTCCATACTTTTACTACCATCAATGAATAATACAACATCAACAGGTGCATTTTTTGTATATTTTAGGAGTTGTTTGCCAATATTAGATGCTTGATGCCATTTTGCGGTTCTGAGCATTTTCGCTTTTGCTTCAGCCGTAAGTGCTCTATGTTGCCTAATAGATGCACTTTGTCTGTTGGGATTTTGTGGTATAGCATGCCATTTTCCATCAGTTTCTTGTGCAATCAATTGATGTCCTTTGTTCGGTATACCGAGTACATTCACATATATGCCAAACTCACGACAAAGTGTTATAGCATTTTCAATTGTCCTATTCTTTAGACTTTCTAAAGGTTCATCAGTAACGATAATGAAGTGCTTCTTGGATGTTGCACGAAATTTAAGTTCTTGAACAGTCTTGGCAATAGCATCCAATGCTCTTTCATCACCGCGTGGTATGATGGATAATAGATTCACTTTGTAATCCTTCAGTCTATCTGTTAATTGGTGAACTTTAATTACATTCCTACCTTGACGGGTGGCAAATTCTGTTAGACCGAGTTCGTAATCTATGTCTGAAGATTCATAGACATTAATCATATTTACTAAGTGTTCAGCAACACCTCTTATGTTATCCCCCATACTGCCGCTTGCATCGACGAGGAAAACGACATCTATCGGCCCGCCTTCGCTTGTTTCAACGATTTCATTTGCCAGATTTTCCATCACATTCTCAAATGGGATATACGGTAGTTTCGGTTTGTCCCCACCGAGGTCGCCTATTCTTGTGGGTGTGTCAATATCATCACCATCAATGTTTGTTGAGATGTTGAGGGTAGAGGGTATATTTTGCCTTTGAATACCTGGTCCTCCAGATTTCTTTGTGCCGAAGGCTCCACCTAAAGTGTGTCCGGTAGCTTCTGTTTTTGATAAACCTTCTTCTACTTCCCGTAGTTCACGAAGTGCTGTACTAATATTGACATTTACATCCGGTGTTATTTCTGTGCTCTTTAGACGTGGTTGTTCAGCCATAACCGGTTCAGTAGGAGATAAATGGGGTTGAATTGTGACTTCGGGGGTAATTGACTTTACTTTGATCTCCTTAACTGTTGCTGTTTCATACGATGTTGTTTTGAAAAGTTGACGTATTGGTGTCTTGATTGACAGTTTCGTCTTTGTTTCCTTTGGAATTGTCGTAATTGTTGCTTCAAGTTTATCTTGAACTGAATACAAGTTTTCATTACGGACGGTAAAGTAGAATAGTGTGACGAGCAGGATGGCATGAAGGATCATTGAGAGTAAGAGTGCATTACCTGTGATAGACTTTACAGTTTTCGTTGCAAATGCTTTCATGATATTCTCTCCATTAACATTAACGGCTTTTTAATATACGTTTCGGTTCCTGTTTCTGAATTACTTCAAAGTTAATTAATTCGTGGTGTGGTGTTGCTGTTGATTTCGTAACAAATTCTGGGAAAGGATTGAAATCTTCTATACTGGCAGAGTAGAGTGTTGCGCCAATCATGACAAATACGCCGAATATGAAACCAAACATAAATATGGGATTATATGCACGGACTTTCCTACGGAACCAGGATTGTATAGTTTCAATCCGTGAAACGATACGATTTATATTTGATTCTTTGATTTTTTTAGTCTTTTTTAAGATTGCAGCATGATATAAGACATCGGATAAAAAAGTGTCGGATGCCTTTACAGATTCCACGGATAACAGGAGTTTATCTGTCTGTTGAATTGACTGTAGTCGTGATTTACACATGGCACATTGGCTTAGATGTCTTTTCATTATATGCCGTTTCCAAACTGGCATCTGCCCATCGGAATATGCAGAAAGTTGCGGAGCTATGTGATCACATTCATTACTAATAATTTTCTTCATTGATGTTATCTCCTATTCCAAGTTTGATGAGTATATCTTTGATATTTTGCCGTGCTCTGTGAATAAGTGATTTCACTGCTCCCAATGAACAGTTTAGTATTTCAGCAATTTCTTAGTAACTTAATTCTTGATATGTGACAAGGGTTAATGCTGTGCACTGATTTTCTGGTAGAATTATCAATGCCTTTCTTCCTAACTCTTGTCGTTCATTTCGTTCTAACAGTAAATCAGGTTGTAAAGTTTCGTCTATCATGTATACGGAGTGATAGACATCTTCATTTTCATCAGCTAAATCTTCCAAAAAATATGTGTTCCGTCTTGCTCGGTTTCTGATTTCGTTTCGAGTTAAGTTTGTAGCAATAGTATACAACCAGCTTTTGAAGGATGCTTTTACCTCATAACGACTTGCATGCTTGAAAACACGCAGGAAAGTTTCCTGTGCCAAGTCCTCTGCGCGGTGATAGTCTTTGATGGTGAAATGGATATAATTGATGATTGCATCCTGATATCTTCTCACCAAAAGCTCAAATGCACTCAAATCGCCCTTTTTGCAGTCCAGCATCAAGTCCTCATCTGAAACAAACATGATTTACTCCTGTTGGTGAGGCATAAAAAATGGAAAAATAGCGCATCACGAATGTATTTAACCTTTAGTTATGTTAGGCCTCAGTTATGTAAGTTATCTGGATTCTATTCCTCATTTGCCGTACCTCCTTTTGCATTCTCCAATGCTAAGGAATTCTTAAACTTAAGTATCATTGCTCTTTTATATGCATTGACTGCTTCTTCTCGCTTCCCTTTGAGGGAATACATTTTCCCAAGTTCAGAGTGCAGTTCAGGATTATTTGGTACATTCTGTATTGCTGTTTCATAGACTCTAATTGCATCATCATAACGTTTAAGTAGACGGTATGTGTCAGCAAGATTGGTATATACAGTGAGTTCACTCGGTTCACAGATGATAGCATTCTTATAGGAATTAATTGCTTTTTCATAGTCCTCCAGCATAAAATAAGCTAAACCGAGATGAAAATGCGCTTCTGCTGAACCGTTGTTATATTGTATGACTTGTAGAAATTCTTGTATTGCCTTTTTATAGTCTCTATCATTCAATGCTTCTGCACCCTGTTTAAGATGTTTGGATGCAGCTTCGTGTAAATGGATATCTATTCGTCCCCGTTGAACAAATTGATTCTGCAGCCGTTCTGATGATATAACTGCCCCTTCCTGTCTTAAGGGTTGTTCTATGGGAGAATTATCGGATACTTCTTCATCAGGCTCTTGTGTTTTATGTATATCGGTATCTTTCATTCATACCCCATCCTTCCCCATCCTACATTTAACAAGTGGGCAACAAGTGCTGTTATAATTTTAAACACCTAAAGCGTGAAAAAGTGTCAATTAAATCGTATAGTTGTTTTAGAAAGCAACACGAAATCCTATCACGAACTCCGCATATTCTCTGCTAAAAAAATCGTAGCTCATACAAGTGCTGTAATCGTGATTATAGTACCAGGCACCACCACATGCGACGTTGAAATTCTCATCATCATCATAGTGGGTGGATGTCCATTCCCAGACATTACCCATCATGTCATAACACCCGAAAGGACTTTTTCCATCCACAAATGTGCCAATAGGTGTAGTTCCTTCTGCCCCAAGCTCTGCGGTGTTGCATCTGGGTTTATCTATTTCGTGTCCCCAAGGAAACGTTCTATCATCATAGCCGCGGGCAGCGTATTGCCATTCTTGAAATGTCGGCAATCTTCCACCAACATATTCTGCAAAACTTGCAGCATCTTTGCAGCTGACCCAGACTATAGGATGGTCACCCTTTAGTCCGTAAATCTTATAATTCAATTCACCTTTTTTAGTCCAGTCATTCGGTGGTTCATGTCCTGTCTCCAGAAGAAAATTCAGATATTGTGCGTTTGTTACAGGATATATACCGATTGTATACGACTCTATCTCAAGTGGTGCACATTCTTCACCGATAAGAACAGTACCTGATGGTATATTGACGGTTGTATCTAATACTTGAAGTGCAGCTTTACGGACGTTATCATCTGTGTGTGCAAGGGCATGTCCAAGTGGTGAAATTACTTCTCCTATAGGTGGTGTAATGATCTGTGACGTCTGTTCCCACCCTAATTCTGTTCCCAATAGTAATTTAGCTGCATCATACAGTGAATCATCGTAGTACCATGTCCAGAAATCCTTGAGTAACAGTTGAAACGTCTCGGATGAATTGCTTTCAAGTAATGATATTCTTGTCGTTTTCGTTTTTTTGATATCTAAAAGCATATAATCTAAAACGTATCATAACAGAATGACATGTAGTATTATGATATTATAGCACATCTGGTATTTTTGTGCTACATTGATTATTATGCAAGGGTGTGTAAAGTTTTTGTCACTAAACTTTCAATACCTTCACCAATAAGAGACATTCTCTAAGTTCGTGTGAGTTGTAGCATATTCATCCTTGATTGTGCTTCTTCTACAACCCCTTCCATCCTTCCCACCCTTCTCCACCTCCCCTCTTCCACCCTTCCATCCTTCCAACCCTTTCCCCCTCCGCGATTCATTTTCCTCAATTTTAACTTGACATCTGAATCTATATATGTTACAATAAAATAAGAGTTAT
>CAZURU010000286.1:0-7083 GCA_964623585.1 uncultured bacterium | reverse complement strand
ACGAAAGGTGTAGCGTAAACGTCTCAATCATCCAGCACAATATGTTGAATGTGTTTTGCCAGCGTATCACGAAAAGTTGAAGGCTTCATAGAGAGTAAACGGGCCGCTTGGGCCTTGTTACCTTTTGTCTTCCGCATTGCCCAAGTAATCAATTCTCTCTCTGTCGTCTTAATTATTTCATGAAAAGACGTGAGACTCGGTGTGTCATCAAATTTCTGAGAAGTAGGCAACTTATATTCAATAGGAATGTCTTCAGCTGTAATGTCTGCCCCCTTGTTAACCGCAACCAACCTTTCAATGATATTCTCAAGTTCGCTGACATTACCAGGCCAAGAATACTCTGTGAGGACCCTAACCGCTTCAGGTTGGATAGGGACAGGTTTGATAGATGCGTATATATCAATAAAATGGTTGATGAGCATCGGTACATCCCCTTTTCTTTCACGAAGTGGAGGTAAATATAAGGGAATGACATTCAATTGATAGTAGAGATCCTCAAGGAATTCACCACTTCTGCTGCGATCTCTAAGATTCTCACGACTCGTTGAGATAATACGGACATCAATTGCAATAGGTTCTTCATCAGATCGTACTGCTAACGATCGATCTTCTAAAGCAGCTAAAAGTTTCGCTTGTAAAGAGATCGGAATTGTGTCCACATTCGCGATAAAAAGTGTGCCATCCGTAGATAACTGTAGCTTTCCTTGTCGGGAATCATCGCCAAACAATTCTGAGTCAACACTATCTGCATTCAGACCGTGGCAATTCAGACTTACATAAGGTTCATGCTTTCGTGAACTTTGAAGATGTATTGTTTTTGCCAATAGGGATTTACCTGTACCCTCTTCTCCGTAGATCATAACATTGCTGTCGGCAGATGCTATTTTCGGGATCTGGTCAAATATTTCCTGTATCTGTTGACTTTTTCCGATGAGTGTATGGTATAGAGAGGATTCATGATTCCGAACATTCGCTTCAACAGACGATGAAGTCTCTTCTAAGGGTGTTTTAACCTTCAAAGCTTTCAGTTTTTCCAGCATAGAGATCAACACATCACTTGAAAATGGTTTTTTGATATAATTGTAGGCCCCGAATCTCAGAGCCTCAACCGCAGTCTCAACGCTGGCATAAGCTGTCATTACGATTACAGTAATATGCGGGTGTTCTTTTTTTACGTTCTTTAGGAAGTCGATACCGTGCATCTTAGGCATTCGCAAATCGGTTACCAACACATCATAAGCTTCCTGTTGTAAGAGTTGGAGACCTATCAGAGGAGATTCTACCGCTATGACATCATATCCAGATTCGCGCAGATCATCTTTTAACGTCATGCGCTTCAGTTTCTCATCATCAACAACAAGTACTTTCATGCTACACCTCCTGTCTAGGCACACGTGCAATTGGCAGTTTTACCGTAAATGTTGACCCTTTATTTTCTTCACTCTCTACTTCAATGACACCTTGATGCTGTCTCACAATTCTGTCTGAAACTGACAGCCCCAATCCAGTACCTTTCTCCATGATCTGAGTCGTATAAAATGGATCAAATATCCTGTCTTGAACAGATGCAGAGATACCGATGCCTGTATCAATAACTTTCACGAACACAATCGGTTGCCCTATCAATGTGTCTAAACTCATCTCTCCCGTCTCAAATCGGAGCGTTCCCCCTTTAGGCATTGCCGTAATTGCGTTCAACGATAGATTGAGAATGACCTGTTCCAATAGATGCTTGTCCCCATGCAGTCTCGCGATCTGTTCCTGAAAGTCTGTTTCAATGTGTATACCTTTTTCCAAGGCACCGTATTCAAGAAACCCAATTGTTTCCTTAGCAACTTCGTTAATATTGACAGCTGTGAGTAAGAGTTCATGCGGTCTTGAAAAGTCCAATAGTTTACCTATCGTTGCCTCAATACGTCTGATTGCTTCTTCCATTAAATCGAGGTATTCTTGTGTCTGTTTTACATTTGCCGGATCCCGTTGTATACGGAGGATACAGTTTAAGAGACCATCAAGGGGATTGTTTATCTCATGTGCAACCCCTGCAGCCAATTCGCCGATGGTAGCCATCTTTTCCGAAAAAATCAGCTGCTGTTCCATTCGCTTTCTATCTGCTTCGCGTTCTCTTGCTGTCTGCGTTATTGTCGTTGCCAAATATACAGAAAAGAAGAGTGTACTGGTAAAGACGAAAAGCACCCCGAATATATAAACGTGATTCTGCCATAAACCGTCGGGTAGAAAGACCTTTAGACTGTAATGTGGTATGATCTCAAAATACTCAAGAAAGATAAGTGAACTGAGGAAAACTGTATTCAACGCTGCCAAGATATAACTGACGCGTTTTGATAAGATTATGCTGGCAATAATCAAGTGAAATACGAAATAGAAGATAAAGGGATTTTCGACACCACCGCTGAAGTGGATGAGAGCAGTTAACGATAATAGGTCAAGTATAATGTGAATACAGGCTTGACGTTTAATTGAGCTCAGCCGTTGTTGATCAGGTGCTTTACGATACATCTGAGGTTCGAAATTATAAAGCACCATCATTGCAGCAATGATGTACAACGGAATCGGGCGCGAAATTATATCACCAACTAAACTTGCAATCGTCACGGTGAAAAAAACACCACCAATAGCAATCCAGCGCAGGCGTACCAACCATCCTATCTGTTTTATTAACTCCAGTTTAAACGGCAGTTCATCATCGACTGCTTTTTCCCGGAACACTTGCACCTGTTCCATTTCAGTCGTTCTCTCTATTTCATGTATCGGACTTCACCACAAACCTCTATGGTATCAACAATTGCCATCACAACACCATCAACCGGTTTGTTGCTGGTTGCCTGTGTCTGCCGCGCTGAACTCCCAGTTGCGACCAACACGATCTCACCTATACCAGCACCAACAGCATCCACTGCAACTGTATACTTCCGATCTAATTCACCATCTAAATCAATATCTTGGACAATCAGCAGCTTGCTACCAACAAGCTTCTCATCCTTTTGTGTTGCTACCACTGTCCCAGTAACCTTTCCAAGTGTCATTCAAAAACCTTTACCTTTTTGCCGATCATTTATGTTATACGGTTTGCTTAAACTTAAAATTGACAAATCACATACATCATGATAAACTATTCAAATCAATAAAGTCAAGTCTAATGAAGGCTTAATGACAAAAACTCTACTTTTATTATGGAGCAGATGATTGAACCCTAACCGTGCAGATGTCGTAATTATCGGTGGTGGCATTATAGGGTGTGCAATTGCATATCAGATCTCAAAAAAGGAAGTTGATGTAATCCTGATTGAAAAGGCAGCACGAGTCGGTACAGAAGCCTCTTGGGCAGGTGCGGGCATACTAACATCACATGCATCAACCCATGAACCCTACCCTATGTTATGCCGAGAAAGTCTTGCATTGTATCCTTCACTGTCTCAGGAACTCAAGTCAGAAACGGATATTGACATAGAATTCATCCGCTCCGGTACACTTTCAGTCTATTTTGACGAAACTGAAGCAGCAGGTCTGATCGGATTAGCAGAACGGAGAGTTAACCGGGGTTTCTCTGCAGAAGTTCTTACATCAAAACAAGCACGGGAGTTAGAACCTGCTATATCAGAAGCAATTGCAGGTGCTGTGCTGTTCCCTGAAGATGGACATGTTCGCAACCCAAAAATGGTCACTGCATTAGCGAACGGGGCAGCCAAATACGGTGCGAAATTCCTGTTAGGAAATCCTGTCACTGGATTCGTCAGAGAAAATGGAAAAGTTGTAGCAACGATCGTCAACAGAGATATGATATATGCCGATACATTCGTCATTGCGGCAGGATGTTGGACAGGTAACCTGACAGCTCTACTTGACAAACAAATGTCTGTCTTACCTGTCAAGGGGCAAATCGTTCTTCTTGAAACGATACCGCCACTATTTCAACGCACAATAGATGGACTCGGTATTTATATCGTACCACGTACGGATGGAAAGATACTGCTCGGCGCAACAGTAGAATACGTTGGCTACGATAAAACGACTACAGTAGAGGGTATCAAACAGATGATTGATGCCGCTGTCCTCATATCACCTGAACTAACAGAAAGTGCTTTTCTGCAGACTTGGTCTGGATTACGTCCATATTACAAAAAAGGTCCATGTCTCGGTTATCTACCCGGACATGAAAACGTTATCATGGCAACGGGACATTTTAAAAACGGTATCTTGCTTGCCCCGATAACAGGAAAACTAATCGCTGAATTGATTACGTCAGGAGAAACATCAATCTCATTAAGTCCTTTCACACCAGTTTGTGATTATTGAAACGATAATTGCCTAACTATTATTAAATCCGTTTAAAGCAACCGAACCCATGCAACATCAGAACAGAGGAGATAAATGAAACCGCACATCACAATTGTTACACTCGGCGTGGTAGACCTACAACGTTCCATAGAGTTCTATCAGAACGGATTAGGATTCCCACGCATGAATGATGGAGACGATATCGCTTTCTTTAAGTTGGAAGGAATACTATTCGGTCTATATCCGCGTGATAAACTGGCTGAGGATATAACAATTTCTCCCGAAGGAAGCGGGTTTCAAGGATTTACGCTTGCACACAACGTTAAATCTCCGAAAGACGTCGACAAAACATTAACAGAAGCTGTAGAAGCAGGAGCAGAACTCGTAAAACCTGGGCAGAATGTATTCTGGGGTGGTTATTCTGGATATTTCAAAGACCCAGACGGTTTCTATTGGGAAGTAGCACATAATCCGTTTTTTTAAAACTGATTGAAAACCATACTATATATTTGGAGTTACACTTTAAAAATGGAAAAAATTAGAGTCGCTTTTATCGGATGTGGTCCGATGTCGTCAATTTTACAACAGTGCATACCACATATTCCTGAGTTTGAATTTATCGCCACGTGCGATCTCGTAGAAGAGAAAGCAAAGGCAAACGCACGAAAGTTCGGGGCACTTCGTCATTACACCGACTATAATGAGATGTTCAAGAATGAAGACCTTTATGCAGTTGCTGTTGTCGGTCGACCTGAAGACAAGCTGCATCGTGACATCGGTATAGAGTGCTTAAAGCATGGTTATCATATCTATACCGAGAAACCACCAGCAACCACTTCTGAAGGCGCAAAGATGTTGGTAGATGCGTCTGCTGAAGTTGGGAAAACGGGTATGGTCGGAACAATGTGGCGGCATGCACCTGCACATCAGATCGCAAAACGCCTAATAGATGAAGACGAATTCGGTGAAGCGTGTCAATACCATACACGCTACTTGGCACCGGGACCGCGCGTTCATGAAGCAGGAACACCTTTTGCCTGGCATTTCATGCTTGATCAGGTCATACATCCAACAGACTGTATGCGCTTCTTTATGGGACAGGTCAGTGAAGTCTACGCTACAGGAGAAGTTGACCCACCTACCGGTTCTGTATCAATGTCTGTAAACCTCCGTTACCAAAATGGAGGAATAGGCACGATGACACTCGGTACCGGTCCCGTCTTGGAAGCGATGGTATTTATCAAAGGAACAAATAATCAAGCAATTCAAGTGTTTGAAACGCGAAAGTTACGTCGCTACCGTGTACCGACATGGCTTGGTCACGGCGGAGGCTATGCTGACACACCCACTGAAGAATGGAATCTCAACACAGCATATCACGGTATCAATAGACCCGGTTACCTTGAGGAAATGCGACATTGGGCGGCATCCTTACAAGCTGGCACACAACCGCATTCAAGTCTTGAAGATGCATATCAGAATATGTGTGTTTTAGAGGCAATTAGCGAAAGTATTGTAAGTGCCAATGTTGTGAAATTAATAGATTAGTGGAAACTGAAGTGGACAAATTAGACAGGATTTGGATTTTTCTGCGATGTCAATCGCGAAGGACTTGTCCTTGTCTTCACTGCACAATAAAGGATAGAAGCCATATTGACAGACATTTCAGTTTAGGTTATCATAATAGACTCTTGTTCTATCTTCTTGACAAAATGACAATTAATTCTTAAACTTTAATTCTGAATAGTACTCACGCATTCCCCTCGCTTGCGGGGGATAAAGGGGGGTAAATCCTTAAATAATGACAAAAAATCCAAATAATCGATTATAAAATCCTTGAAAAATCGAAATTCTAAACAAGAACACCCAAATTTGCGTAAGTCATGCTGAAATCAAAAGACCCCAATTGTGTCTAAAGGAATATAATGACCACCGACAGGCATCGGAAGTAATATCCGAAACAAAGAAATCAATGGAGGTACAGATGAAGAAGCGAATATCATTTTCATTACTATGTATATCAATCCTACTCTTAACGGTTTCAACTATGTATTCAACCGCACAACTGACGCAGCTGAATACGATCCAACGCACTTTATTTTCCCAAACGCCACAAGAGTCTGATAAAGAGATGGATGAATCTAAACTGAAGAAGGCTGACCAGAAAAAGATGAAGGAAATGAAGGAGAAGAAAGATTACAAAGACAAAAACGCAATTAGAGTTCTCAATCCTTCTGATTTCTATAAATCACAAGAGAGTAGGATCTATTCTGGACCGCAACCCGGTGAAAAACTTCCACCGCTAATGGTTACGCATCTCTACGATAAAAAAGACAGACCGGATAGAGATCAAGCCTTTGATATCACAGCAGGAATAGGTGGAAAACCACTCATCCTCTTCTTGCAAGATAATAATATCGCATGTATAAAAGGGATGGATGAAAATGTAGAGACGCTTTCCAGAATAAACCAACACCTAAAAGGAAAGTCCATTTTAAATAAAGCAGAAAAATCAGATCAAGAACTCCAAATTGGCATTGTCTTCCTTTTGGGTGATAATGACACACTACCTGACTGGTCAGACCAATTTCTTAAGGGATTGGAGTCAGACAACATAAAGGTCTCAAAGTCAACTGATGGACGAGAAGGTCCTGGCAGTTATGGTCTCAATCGTAATGTATCACAGACTATATTGATTGCTAAGGATGGTAAAGTACTTCACAATTTCGCTTTTACGCAGCCCTCGTTTTACACCGATCCTCATGTTCTCGGTGGTGTGGCACA
>CAZURU010000285.1:0-7085 GCA_964623585.1 uncultured bacterium | reverse complement strand
ATATACTAACAGATTCTACTCGCATCAGGGCAGATTCGTTATCTATGTCGGGTTCCGGAACATCCCGAACATCAAACTTTTCAAGGCTTTCAAGTATAGCCGCTTTCATATTTTTCCTTGTTACTTGTAAGGTTTACGATGGATGTATAAGCACCTTTGCGTAAAACTCGCTTCTGTTTTTCATCAGGTGTAGTATGTTCGTACTATCTTTTATCGAAACCGTGTGTGTTATCAACGGATACAAGTCTAACTTGTGCGTTGCCATTGCCTGTAAAACTGTGCGCCAATCGTCGTTGTTTCCGGTAGTGCTGTAATCAGAATTCCACGTTCCGAACACTTTCGCTTCTCTTCGCATCAACTGCGAAATAAGCGGTGCGGGTAATGTTACATCTGCAGCGGGGTTTCCGAGTAGAACGACACTGCCGCCACGCCCAACATTTTCGAAGGCATTGCAATATGTTTCTGGTACACCTGCAGCTTCAATACAGACATGCGCGCCTTTTCCTTCAGTATGGTCATTCACGACGTTAACTGCGTCTACTTCTCTGCTGTTAAAGACATTTTCAAATCCGATACGTTGTGCCAGTTCAAGTTTTTCTGGAACAACATCAAACAGCAGCACCTGTGCCGACCCCATGATATTTGCCCACTGTGCAACCATTAACCCTATCGGCCCGGTTCCAAAAATAGCAACTGTTTTACCGACAAGCGAATCTTGAACCCTTCGTATTGCGTGGAGTGCCACTGCAGCGGGTTCGGTCTGTGCTGCCTCTTCTAATGAGACACCCTCTGGCACTCGGAGTATGTTCTCTTTCGGTGCGACGACATACTCTGCAAATGCCCCGTTACTTCGTGATCCGAGGTAATCGTAGTCGCTACATTGTGCGTATATTCCATGCTCACATGCACTGCATTTACCACACCATAAAAGGGGAAAAACAACCACCTTGTCCCCTACCGCAATACTATCAACCTCTGAACCGCAGACGTCAACAGTTCCAGCGAATTCGTGTCCACAAACTGTCGGAAATCTGTATGTTCCTTTTGAGAAAATCCGCGGGATATCTGAACCACATACACCACAAAAACCGATTTTGACACGGACTTCTCCATCAGAGACGGTCGGAATAGGTATCTGTTCTAATCGCAAATCACCAACCGCGTGCAGGACAAGTGCCTCCATTAACGGGTTGCTCATCGTCCATCTCTCTCTTTAAGACCCTGTGCAATTGCCTGACGGATCTGTTGGATATTCTCTTTTCGTGTCCCGGATGTATGAAAAACACTGCTGCTACCGCCGACCAAAATATCTGCCCCTGCTGATACCATTTTAGGGATATTTTCAAAACTGACATTTCCATCAACTTCTATCGGTAGTTCAGGATTGTTTTTATCCAAGAAAGCGCGACATTCCTCTATTTTTCGCAAGGTCGCCGGCACCAATTTCTGTCCAGCAAATCCTGGGTTGACCGTCATAATTAGCACGAAATCCAGCTTATCAACAACATAAGTTAATGCGGAAAGTGGTGTCGCTGGATTCAAAGCAACACCCGATTTTATACCGTGTCCTTGAATAAGAGATAAAGTCCTATCCAGATGCACAGCAGATTCAGCATGGATTGCAATTTGCTGGACACCGATATTCGCAACTGCTTCCACAAAGAAATCGTTATCGTTTACCATCAGGTGAATGTCAAAAGCACAGTCTGTTTTTTGACGTAATTGTTCAATGAGTACCAACCCAATCGGCATGTTCGGAACAAAGTGTGCGTCCATCAAGTCAAAATGAAGCAGGTTTATTCCTGCTTTTTCTAACTCACGTAAATCTTCTTCCAAGTTACAGATATCAGCACACATCACTGAAGGTGCTATGCTGATATTTTTATCTGCGGGACTAAGGCTTTGACTCTCATGAGTCGGCAAGATATTACTCCAATCAAATACGGGTTTCTTCAAATATTATTATAACATTAATTGAGCAAATTGTCAAATAATGGTTAGATTCCCCACTTTAACACACCCTTGACAAGCTCTGGGAATTATGCTATAATCATGTCATGACTACAGTGGATAAAACACAAACATAACAGAACTAATTAATGACTACAATGCAGCATCTGAAATTTCAAAAACTACAATTCTATGTTCAAATCCTCTTTTTGTTGAGTGTATTGTGCTTTGTATCAGCATGTGAAACTGAAAACTTGCTGAACATTGACCCAGAAACTCTGGAAATTGCGCTAAAGGCTGATACGCAAATGCTCAATATCGGGGACACTACAACCATCACTGCAACAGTAGACTATTCTGGTGATGCATCAGACTTAGATTATATTTGGAACGTAAGCGATGGTAGAATAGTAGGGGAAGGAAATAGTATCGTTTATGTTGCACCTGAATCAGCTGGTACTAATACTATTACACTTGAAGTTACGAATGGGAATGTATCCGATAAACAACAAATACGGATTGAAGTCAGTATCGGACACGCTATTATTGCAAATCCGAATCGGTATTGGCAAGGACCTAACTTCACACAGACCCTAACATATAGTTTGAATGTTGATGAAATCTTTCGTGAGAATATAAAACTTCGGTATGAGATACTTCAGGACACGGCACGCGCTGGGGCATTCTTGAGTATTGCGATAAATGGTATATCAGTTGGTCAGGGCAGAACGATAGGTGCAGTCACACCTGATGAACCACAGATGATTGGGGATGAAATTGATGTCTCCTCCGTTATCACTGTACCCGGAAATTATGAACTAACACTGACCTTAGATATCGTGAATGTTATGGAAGATGCATGGTTGCTACGGAAACTAACTATAATCGGTGTTGAAGGCACGTTGAATGAGATTCGGTAAGATAGAGGAAACCCCTTGTGTATCATATCAGTCAAACATATCTGAATAAAATTACGCAAACACACCTGATAGTTGATCTATTGGATATTTACAATAACGCGCAATCATTAAAAATATTTGAAGATAGTAAACTTATTGCTGTTGTGAAAGCGGATGCTTATGGACACGGTGTTATTCCTGTTGCCGAGACTTTAACATCAGTTGTTGATATGTTTGCTGTCGCAACTGTGGAAGAGGCTATTGAACTTCGTCAAGCAGACATAAGTAAACCTATCCTAATACTTTATTCGCCATTACCTGAATATACCGAGCAGATTATAAATCACGACTTGACACCTGCTATTGATAATTGGAATTTAGCACTTAAACTGAATGCTGCTATAGACAAGACGGTCATATCGGACAATATTATATCAATTAGAAAAGTTAGAGTTCACGTTGATGTTAACACCGGCATGAATCGTAGCGGCGTTTGTTACACAGAAGCACGTGAGTTTATTCAACGTTTACGAACATTGCCGAATATTGAAGTAGAAGGGATCTTCACACATTTTGCAAATGCTGAGGCAGAAGATAAAAGTTTCGCAAACACTCAACTCAGTAGGTTTAACATACTGATAGCGCAAAGTCCAAGAATCCCTATTGTACATACAGCAAACAGTGCTGCAATTCTCGAAATACCAAAATCTCGTTTTAATACTATCCGCCCAGGATTAAGTCTATACGGTATCTATCCCGGTAAGAAAAGAGACTTACCCCTATGTCCTGCATTAACTTGGGTGACACATGTGCATTGGTATGATGAAATTAAAGCTGGAGAAAGCGTAGGTTATGGTTTAGAATACACCGCAAAACGTCTAACCCGTATAGCGGGATTACGAGTCGGGTTCGGTGATGGATTTCCACGCGCACTATCCGGAATTGGTGAAGTATTGATAAATGGAAAACGCCGACCAATTCTTGGACGTATCAGTATGGATAGTATGGTTGTTAAGGTACAGAAGTCTGATTATGTAAGAGTCGGCACTGAGGTAGTACTCTTAGGAAAACAGGGTGACGCAGAAATCGGGATCGAGGAATTAGCAGAAAAAGCGGATACTATTCCCTATGAAATACTAACGCGAATTGGTAAACGCGTCCCACGTATCTATAAACCGTAATGTGAAATAGTTAATAGAAAACATTTAGTATTATAAAATGCTTATTGAACTTAAAAACGTATCCGTAACCTTCGGCACAACAATCGCACTTGATGACCTGTCATTAGAAATCTCATCAGGTGGAGCAATCGGTCTACTGGGTCCAAACGGTGCTGGAAAAAGCACCTTGATTAAGATGCTACTCGGTTTTGTAAAACCAACGCGTGGGACAGCAAATGTTTTCAATTTGGAGGTGGAAACAAAACAGGTTAATATTCGACAACAAGTAGGATATATGCCAGAAGATGATTGCTTAATTCCGACGATGAACGCTGTTCAATTGGTCGCTTATGCAGGACAGCTCTGTGGTATGCCATTTCGTGATGCTATGCAACGCACACACGAAGTCTTATACTACGTTGGGGTGGATGAAGAACGATATCGTCCCATAAGTGGATACTCTGCCGGGATGCGACAACGGGTGAAATTAGCACAAGCATTGGTGCATGATCCAAAATTACTGCTACTTGACGAACCAACGAATGGTATGGACACAACTGGCAGAGAAGAGATGTTGATGCTCGTTAAAGATATATCAGAAGACAAAGGCATAGATGTATTATTGTCTTCACATCTATTACCTGACGTTGAGTCTACATGTCAAACGGTATTAGGGCTCTCAAACGGAAACCTTGCTGTACACGGTAAGATTGATGAACTCAAAAAGAATGATGTTAGAGCATTCGACATCAAAATCATAGGAGACCGAAATGACTATGTAGCAGCATTACAGCAGCATCGGTTTCAGACAGAATTGCGACCAGATGGACATGTGTTTGTAACGACAGATATGCAGAACAGTACAGACGGAGATTTATTCTTTAAGATCGCACATGAAACAGGTGTCCAACTACGACAATTGGTTGAAGTTCAACACTCCTTAGAGGACATCTTTACTGAAGTTATGTATGAATAGAAATATTGCTCAGTTTTTGTCAGTTCGGCTCATTCTGAAAAATCGTATATAACACCCTTCACAACTTGAGAGAAAAACTATATGGAACTATATGAAAACCTAATTGATGTAGGTGTCGCACAAATTGACATCACCCCCGATTATCCTATACGACTCAACGGCTACGGAAGTCGTCGCACAGTATCTGAGGGAATAATACAACGTATATATACAAAGGCACTTGTAATCGGGAACGATGACGAGGAACCTGTTGTCCTGGTTACCGTGGAAAATTGCGGATTACCCGATGAATTCGTTGAAGAAGTTTCTGAACGTATTGCCCAAAAAGCAGATATACCTCGTGAAAACTTCGTTGCTTGCTTTACGCATACGCATAGCGCACCGTGCTTGACAAACGCAGCAGCCTTTATCTTCAGTGAAGATATTTCTCCAGAGGAACAACACGTCATTGATCAGTACACCCAACATTTATCAAATTGGATGGAAGCTGTGACGATGGAGGCAATAACGAGACGAAAACCTTGTCGATTATCATGGAACATTGGAGATCTCGGTTTCGCGAAAAACAGACGCACAGAGGGTGGGCCTGTTGATCATGCATTACCCGTTATGAAAATTACTGATGCAGATGGTCAATTGTATGCAGTCTGGGTAAATTATGCATGCCATACCACAACCTTAGCAGGAGCAGATAACCATATCTGCGGAGACTGGGCAGGATTCGCACAGGAAGCAATTCAGAACGCACACCCCGGGGCAACTGCCCTAATTACGATTGGATGCGGTGCCGATGCAAACCCTGAATCTCGGATGCGACCAATGCCAAGAGGGAAACAGGAGGTATTTGAGACACGACTCGCTTATGCAAAACAACACGGACAAGCACTGGCACAAGAAGTTTCACATCAACTCGAACGAGACGCAACCGATATTACAATTCTACCGAAAAGTGTATTTCAAAGGGTGGATCTACCTTATGATAAACTTCCAACCCAAACAGAGTGGGAGGAACGCGCTGCCAAAGGTGGTCCCATCGGATACCATGCAAAAAAACACCTGGAAATGCTGCAGAATGGTGAAGACATCAAGACAGACATATCTTACCCAATACAATCCTGGACATTTGGTGATGCGTTGGCAATTGTTTTCCTGGCCAGTGAAGTAGTGGTAGATTTTTCACACCGCTTGAAACGGGAGTTTGATGCTACACGACTATGGGTCGGTGCTTATGCAAATGCATTTCCCGGTTATATTCCATCAGAACGCATATTAGCAGAAGGTGGATATGAAGGTGGTGACGCGATGATTTACTTCGGACAACCTACACGTTTTGCACCGGGGGTTGAAAATTTAGTTATTGACACTGTACATCAAATCTTGCCAGCAGAATTTCGTGTAAAACCCAATTAGATAACAGGAGAATAAATTTAATATGGAATTAAGACCAAATCGAATAAAGCAGAAATTAACAAATGGAGATGTCGCTTATGTCGTAGCGGGACTTACTAACGCCGATGATATTGATGCCTTCGGACCCAACGGATTTGACGGTGTCTGGTTAGAGGGTGAACACGGAAATGTAAACGCTACGAACCTCGGTAATCTAACACGCGCCTGCGATTTATGGGGGATGACATCAGTTGTCAGAGTCAATCGGAACGATCAGGCACTGATATACCGCACATTAGATTGTGGTGCAATGGGTATTGTCGTTCCACATGTCAATACAAGAGCAGAAGCACAGAATGTGGTTGACGGGGGAAAGTTTGCCCCTAACGGACACCGTGGCATGTTCACAAGCCGTCAAGGTTACGGTGTTGACAACTATTTTACCGTAGCCAATTCTCAAACGCTTCTGATCGTGCTCATAGAAGATATAGCTGCAATCACCAACTTAGATGAGATACTTACAGTTGACCACATAGATGTGTTTTTTGTTGCACCTTCAGATTTAGCAACTTCAATGGGACACATCGGTAATCACCAGCATCCTGATGTGCGGCATGTGATGGATGTTGCATTAGCACAAATCCAGGCAGCAGGACGGGTTGCGGGTACACTGGCTCTGGATAATACCGTTGAGAAATACGTAAAAGCTGG
>CAZURU010000284.1:3872-7098 GCA_964623585.1 uncultured bacterium | reverse complement strand
TAGGATACCATATTTTTTATACATTCGTCAATATAAACTTGACCAAGCACTAGGTATTGTTCGAGTCCGTTCAGAAAACGAGATGCTGGACTTAATATCGTTTGGAAAAGACCTTGAAATAACAGTCCCGAGTATATTTCAACCAGTCATCGAAGGCATTTCCAAATTAGATCATGGATGTACTTCTTGTCATGGACACGAAAATTGTCATCAATCTATTTTCCCACCAAAGTAATCAACTTGTAAAGTTGATGGCTTTGGTATTAGCCACATTCATTTTGAGTGGATGTCAAGATTCAATAGTTGAAGATCCTAACGCTTTCGGCTATAAATTTGATGTTACAGAGGATCTCCATCATAATCTTAAAGCAGGCTTATTTGAGCCAGAAAAGGATCCGATGATTTGCCATATTATAAAAAAACCGAATTTATACCAAAAATTGGGACTTCCGTTTTATAACAATAGTGCGCCTCATAAAATGGTTCGTATCTCCTGGGAGCGTGGCACCTTCTGGGTAAAATCGGATGATCGTGCGTTAGTGGTTATCTATATGGATCCAGAGACAACATACAGCCATGTACAGATCGCTACTCCGAAAGGATTAAGCAGTGCTCGTGTATTCAAGGACAAAAGAGAAATACCAGTTCGATAAAGGGATACAGAATAAAAAGTATCATACCACAGTAATGGATCAGCATTATTCTTGGGCTTGCTACTCCTTTCTCATCCTATTTTGCTTTTTGGCTTGCTCCGATTCAAATTACACAGAATTCTCGGAACCTTTTGAACTCAGTTCATTTCTAAAAAACCATATTTACAAACTCCCTGGCCATACAGTGCAGTTTCAGATTTTAGATTCCGACGGCGAGCCGATACCGTACGACCTATTATGCTTTGAATGGGTAGAAGGTGGACGGATGAGTTTCCAAACTGACCAAGACGGAACCCTCAGTATGCAGTTTGAAAACGATATGTTAGACAACGAAGTGATAGTCTCTACCAATTCAGAGAGAACAACAATCCGGGTGGTTTGGTAATCTACAAGTTGTATATTCTAATGATTCGCTACATTGCTCAAGGGTCTGCTTGTTGCAAATATACTCTTCCGATGGCATGGAAAAAAATCATGAAAAAAGACACCAACAGAGCTTTGATCACATCTTTAGCAGTCCATATTACCTTGATACTAGCAGTCTCTCACCTAATCACCCAGCGTTCAACCGAGATTAAGGATTACTTGTCTGTAGATATACACAAAATATCTCCGATACAACAAGTAAGACGCCGTATACTCCGGACACCACGACAATCAAACCTTATGCCAACCCATGAAAAACAAATATCTATCGTCCCCCTTGTTTCGCCTACACATACATATCGAGCACCCATAGCAAATGCCTTAATTCACACCGATAGTGTCTCTACAGTCATAACTCATGCCAAGATACCTGAAACATCAATGCCAGCAAATGACAGCTTAGGCAATGCTATACGGGCAACACATCCTATAAGTCTCCTTGAGCATCGTGGAACTGGCACCGGTATATCAGGACACCACCAGAAAAAAAATATCGGAATCCACAAATTTGCATCGCTCACGCAGGTAGAAGATTTGGGGGTAAGTGCCCTAGATGATCCATCCATGGGGAAAGGTGCCTTAAACTCAGATGAGATACGCAATAATGATATTGATATGGGACTCGGCATTTTCAGTACAGTAACGAAGCCAGGGCATGGTTTGGTAGGAGAGGTATATGTCCCCGGAGGTGCTATTTCCAAGATTCCTGTCTTTGAAGGCTTATCCCCTATTCATACCTTTGTTACAGCAAACTTGGATGTGCCGACAAGAGATTATACTCACGGCTTTCCCGTTGATAGAATACGAAATGTAACCGAGGACTTCGCAATTCGTTTCCGCGGAACTTTGTTGATTGGCATGCCAGGAAAGTATACTTTTGGTCTTTTCTCAGATGATGGGGCAAAATTATATATTAATAAGGCTCTCGTCGTCGACAATGATGGCGTGCATCCACCACAGTTAAGACGAGGAGACATCACCTTGCGACACGGAGCTCACCCTGTTGAAATCCACTATTTCCAAGGTCCTCAGTACGAGATTGCGTTGCAATGGTTCTATCAACCACCCTATAGCTCCGAGCAGGTTGTGCCCCCGGAGGTGATTTTTCTTCCGAGCAAGTAGCATGTTTTGAAAGCGTTGAAGAAAGTATTTCGTTTTTTTTATACTACATGACATCTAAGTGAACTATATAACGCGTTTTTAATGTTTAAAGTCAGATATGTCCCCCACTTCCTTGCTGTTGTATTTTTTTTTCTTCTCACCATTGGGATGACTTGGCCACTCATCCTTCAATTAGACACACATGTCTCACCCGGACAGCAGCCCGCTATGGCAGTGCCTTATCTCAATCTTTGGACACTGGCATGGAATCACCACTGGTTACAAGGACAAGCTGATAGTTATTGGAATGCCAACCAATTCTTCCCATATCAGAAAACACTCGCATATTCAGAACCGCAATTGGGGACTTCCCTACTCACGTTTCCCATTGTGCTCTTCGGAGGTAATACCCTTCTCGCATATAATCTCGCATTATTTTTCTTTTTTTTCGGTGCCGGTATGGCAGTTTACGCGCTTTGTTGGTGGATTTTAGGTTTGGTAAAGGAAGCACCCCAAACCGATCGGTGCCTAGCATCCATTATTGCCGGAATACTTTACGCTTTTAATCCCTATATGTTTAGAGAATTCGGAGTGCTACAACTTTTGGCTACCTTATTCCCACCAATGTGCCTATTAGGGCTTCACTTTTTTCTTGCTGAAAAGTATCGGTTCTCCTTATTCCTTTTTTTCACAGGGTTTCTCGGTTGTTGGTATACCTGTGCCTACTATGGCTTATTTCTAAGTGTATTCGCAGCGTCCTTCATATTCCTATTTTGGCGCGGGGACCTCTTTCATAAGCAGAATATACTTCTTGGATTGGCAATCCTAGCAATTTTGATAGTATGTCTACTACCCTTAGCTAACGGAATGCATACAGCAAAAATAAGCTTGTCCATCGATCGATCCGAGGACACCGTGCGTGAATTGTCCGCCGCATTTATGGAGTATCTTCAACCGCCATCAACTAACCTACTGTATAAACAAATTTTAGGATTGAAAACTCCAGGAAACAGTCGCTTCCTAGGAGGAGTCCTGATTTGCCTAGC
>CAZURU010000284.1:0-3862 GCA_964623585.1 uncultured bacterium | reverse complement strand
GTCTTGGAGCAATAACAATGCTTAAAAGTCCAATCCTATCCGAGAGACATAGCCACGATAACAAAACGCATCCTATGAACCGCCAGAAGCACCCTACTTGGCACCGATGTGGCATTGCTTATCTCATTATGGCGTTTGTTGCATTTATACTTTCTCTTGGGATGAGGTTTACTCCAGCCTATACCAATGGCTTAGGTATATACAAGTTTGTGGTATGGCTATCCCCGTACAATCTCCTCTATAAATTCGTACCAGGGTTTTCCTCTATTCGTTCTCCATATCGATTTTCTATCTTCATGGCACTCTTTCTTGCAATACTTGCTGGGATCGGGATGTTGTGGGTGTGTCGACGCTTTCGTTCACGATGGCGTTGGGCACTCATTCTATGCTTATTTTTAGTGACGATTCTTGAACTGTGGCCCGTCCCTCTAAGACTCGTCAAAGTGCCAAGCACATTAGCGGAATTACCACGTATATACCACAACATCCGAGAACTACCATCCGATGCAGTATTAATTGAATTCCCATTGCCTATCTCACGTTCAGAACGAGAACTAGAAGGAACCGCTCGCTATATATATTTCAGTTCGTTTCATTGGCGACGACTAGTTAATGGCTATTCTGGCTTCGCACCAAAGGCTCAGTCTGAATTCACAAAAATGCTCACGAGGTCAAATCCTATACTTGCTTTATCTGCACTAAAAGCGTTCGGTATCCAATATATCCTCGCCCATTGGAATAATATGAGTAATGAAGAAAAGACACTTCTTCAAACACTTAAAATAGAAGGAAACATAAAAGCCTTGTTTCATGAAGAAAACCAGCATACTCTATATCAAATAAACGATATCAAAGATGAGGGAAACACACCATGGTTTCCAAACATTAAGAGGTTTACAATCTACGAAAGCAAGCAACAGAATCGTTCTGTAACGCTATGTTTCTACTATCAGATGGAGACAAATCAATCTCTACTCGTTACACCTTGGCAGAATCCTATTGAATGTGAAATCTCTTGGTACAATAATTCAGTCAAATCATCTCAGATGGACAGAAAACCTGTTCTTTCAAAAATTGTGTCATATCAAGCGAGCAAGTTGCTTCATACCGAATCTAACGCCATAACCATAGATGTGCCAGCACCGGCCCCAGGGAAATATCAAGTTGTAGTAAAGCATCGTTTCCCATCACATTCCACCACAAGGACAGGCGTTTGTGAGATATATTCTCACGGTTTTGTCCAATTTCGCGAGGGATTGTAACATGAAATCCCAAGTCTTATATGCAGGTATTGTCTGTATCACTTGTATTTTTACGCTTCTAATTTTTTTTGATTTTCGCGAGCAATGGAGCAATGCAAGGATCTTTCGACAGGCTACCCACAATAGCCCTTTAAGTATCAGACACTTACTTGTTGACCCTAAACATCTAAAGGTCAAAGATTGGAAAGTTGGGGAATCCGCTGTGTACCAGTTAAAAACAAATGAGGAGAGTAAACAGATTACCTTCCACGTAGCAGCACAAGACACTCGAAATGAAAATCGGTTTTGGTTAAGAACCAGCGGGCTTGTTCAATTCAATGAAGTAGACATAGAACTCTGGAGGCTATTGGACAATGCAACTCTCCGTCTCGGAAGTGAATTGCGAGGTTTTTATTTTGCTCACAACGCTATTCCACTTTCCTTTCAACCTATCACTTTGTCACCAGATCCACTTATTCTTGAGAAACTGGGAGAAGAAGTTGTGGAGACTCCGATTGGTAATCTTATAAGCGAGCACTACTTCGTTTTCGTTCGTTCTCCAGATGCCAAACTTGAACCGCTCTTGGAATTGTGGGCAAATCCTTCTGTCAGCCCCCTCGGTTTAGTACGCGCCAGATGGCAAGATGCCTCTCTTGACTTAGTCCAAGTCAATACAAAAGCAATTCCCGATATTCCACCCGTACTTTTAACCGAATTTGATAAAAATACCGCTTTGGAAGGATCCTGTGCCCGGTGTCATGAGGAAAACATTGGTGGGAAGGATTTAAATCTAGAATTCATGAATCGTCTCAGGGCTGTAGCGTTTAATCTCACCACCGCGCTGTTCCACCACCGCCAAGCAGAAATTATCAAACAAAATGATCTGATACATCTTCGATTCGCTGATAAATCCAAATATGCAAAGAAGGATGTACTTACGAGATTTTCATGGAACAGGGGAAGTTTTTGGGTCAAACCGGATGTTCAGGGTTGGATACGAGTCTCAATGGACACAATCGCACACCAAGGCAATATCTTAGTTCAACCGAATATAGGACACTTGATCTTAGAGATCCAGTGATAAGAGGTAGTGGACTACAACACATTGGAGAAGCCTTCATGTTAACTACATTGATACGCCGAGAGATCCTTGACAATTTGATGACCTTCCGATTTGCGGCAGCCTTTTTCATCATGCTGCTGCTTGTCGTTACGATTGCCGCTGTACTCATCAAAAACTACGAGCAGCGCTTGGAAAACTACAACACCGCTGTTAAAATGCATCAGCAGCAATTGCATGCGAGAAAAACCTATTCGGCAGGTGAAATATTCGTTGACCGTCCCCCGAATCCATTGAGTATTTTCAACATCGGTTTGGATAAACGGTTGGGGAATACACTCCAAGTTCATCACGGATATATCCCAACGCTTTGGGATGCCACTAAGCACGGATCAGATAATCCCTTTATGAGTATCTTCGCTTCAATAGATATCGCCTTCATCTTTGAAGTGGTTCTCAGTCTGATGGCTTTGATCTTTGCCTACGATGCGCTCGCGGGGGAACGCGAACGTGGCACATTACGCTTAGTTCTAGCGCATTCTGTTAGTCGAGGGTATATCTTGCTTGCCAAATACGTCAGTGCCATACTCTGTCTTTTTCTACCGATGCTCTTGTGTATCTTCCTTGCGATAATTTTGCTAACAGGATCTCCTGCTTATTCACTCAGCACGCCCGATTTTCTTCGTATTGGCGGTTTCGTGCTAACCTCACTCGCCTACTTATCGGTTTTCTACCTTATCGGCATGTTTATTTCCGCGATGATACGTCGAACGAGTACTGCCCTCATGCTTTCTCTATTCGTATGGGGATTTATGGTACTCGCGTATCCAAATATGATAATTGCCGCAATTCAGCATCCAGACGCACAACAAGCGCGTTCTATCTCTGCTTTCAATGAAATTAAACATATGTGGGAGGAGTTTGACGTAGAAAGACAGCAATTTCTCACTACTGATCCTGTCCCAGGAGAAACTATGGAATTTAACATTGAGATGGAAGGACCTGGTTTCTCTTTCGAGTACTATGATATTGATCCATCAACGCTAAAGTATTTCTATCAAGCTGGCGTACACTTTGAAGATTTCGCGAACAAACCTCAACCTAATGTACCACACGCGCAGAACTATTTCCATTTCCTCGGACCAAGAGTTATCACCATGGCAGAGCGGACATGGCTTGTCCGGAAACCCGCCTTGGAAGACATCTTCGGCCAACCCTCAGAGAAAAAAAGAAAATTGTTGAAGTTCTCACCTATAGGCATATATGATGCAGCAACCCAGACTTGGGTCGGCACCGATCACCTCAGCATCCAAGATTTCTTTGCTGCTGCTCGGAGGTACAGAAAAACACTGATTGACTATTTTTACGATCGCAATACGTTTGGATCTCGACAATGGTTTTCTGCTGATCAAGGTGCAGTCGATTGGAACTCATTCCCTCAGTTCTCTTTTCATAGAAGCGAGGTACTAACAAATGCAAAACGAGCATTACCGGATGTATGCCTGTTGTTGATAACCAATGTCGTACTGTTCATTATGATATTTCTCGTCTTCATTAAGAG
>CAZURU010000283.1:0-7103 GCA_964623585.1 uncultured bacterium | reverse complement strand
AGGTCTATAGAAATGCAAATATACAATAATCTTTAGCCCCAGCGGGGCGACAGGTCTATAGAAATGCAGACAGTTATTGTAGTCTTAAGTTAAGTCATTATAGAAACTGTCCAAACTATAGTATGATGAAGTGGAAACGCATTTTCAAAACCTTGATAACCTCTTATACAATGCTGCAGCAAGCGAAATTGAACTATTAAGGAGCATCCATGAAATCTTGGACGAAGCCAACCGGTGAACTTGTAGATAAGGCACTTGCCTCAATCAACAAGGTAACCGCGCGCAAGTATTTTTTCTCGCGTTTGGAAAATCCATTTTGGTTACAACCCCTTGTTGAACGAGGTCGTTTTAAGTATCCGCCAAAATCCCAACGATTTGATGATAGAACCGTTATATACCCATATTGGCACGAGATGCACTATCTCAAAAATGTTTGTAAAGATGTTCCTGATGAAGTTGTTAAGTTGTTGATAGATCTTCCTGAAACCGATAACCCAGTTGTCTATGACGGTATTTTAGATATTGCTTTGCAGCTAACTGGAAAGTACTCTGTAAAACTAAAAGATAAAATACTTGAATATACAGATATGGAACGCCAATTCCGATCATATAGATATACAGAACTACTAATACATTGGACAGAGGAGAATCAAACATCTGCCGCATTGGAACTGGCAAAAAAACTGATTGCTTTTGCACCTGACCCTCAATCAGAAGAAAAACAGAAGCAGCGAAAAGAGAATCCGATGGGGTTTATGACCACACTTTACCCATCCCCCCGATTTAATCATTGGGAATACTTCAAAATAATGTCCAAAGGAATTCGTCCACTGGTTGAAAAGGAACCTTATAAAGTCGCTTGTCTTCTTATTGATACTACAGCGGCCATGATTTATTTGCGAACACATCAGGAAGATCGTGTGAAAGAGGAAGACTATTCTAAGATATGGTGTAACCGCGTTCATGGACAAGATAATGACCGCAAAAATCCCGAGAAAACACTCGTTCATACACTAACCTATATATGTGAGAAGGTGTTTGAGCAATCCCCAAACATTGTTGCGGACTTAGATAATGTTTTACGAAAGCAACAGTGGTTAATTTTCAGACGCTTACGTCATCATCTTTACGCACAATATCCAAATGAACAGACTAAACCGTGGATTCGGGAACTTATCTTGACGCACGAAGATTATGGGTTGTGGGAACATCATTATGAATTCCAACAAATGATACGATGTTCCTGTGAACATTTCAAAGGAACGTTACTTTCTGAGGCAGAACGCACCCGAATTTTTGATGCTATCCTTGACGGACCATCAAAAGAAAACTATCGTCATTGGGTAGTAGGATGGTTAGGTGAAGAATTCACCGAAAAACGCTTCAAAGAACGTCAGCAGCGTTTCCATTGGATGCAGCTAAGACCTTTTGAATCTGTTCTATTTGGAAAATATGAAACTCGTTTCAAAGAATTACAAGATAAAGTCAATAAACCAATTTCCGATGAGGATTATCCACCATATAAAAATGAAGTTAGATACGGTGGTGTCTCTGAGCGCAGCCCAAGCACACCTGAAGACCTGTCCAATCGTACAGACGAGGAATTACTTGACTTCATAAACAACTGGGAAAAGAACGATGAATATGTCAAAGACTATTCGTTTGACCAGATCAATATTGAAGCACTCGCCAATACATTTCAGACCGTTTTCAAAGAATCAATCATTCCCGATCCTGTCAGATTAAAGTTTTGGATGAAAAATCGCGATCAGATTGAGAGACCTATTTACATTCGCATGATGGTCTATGCGATGGAAGCACTTGTAAAGGATAAGAACTTCGACCAACTCAATGAGTGGTTAACGTTCAGCGAATGGGTGCTTTCACATCCAGATCATGAGCACGGTTCTGACTATAAACAAGATGATGAATCCAGAGAGAATAAAAACTGGAGCAATGCACGACGGGCTGTCGGTGACTTTATTAGTGTATGTCTTACAAAAAATATAAATGTCCCCATTACTGTCCGAGAAAAACTTGCAAAAATCCTAGACACACTTTGCACAGAGTATGATTGGTACCTGGATGGAAACAACCTAAACGGATTATATCAGGATGATCCACTCACAGAAGGTATCAATAATACACGAAGCCGGGCATTGGAGGACCTTGTCAATTTTGGCTACTGGCTCCGGAGGCATGAACCTGAATGTGAAGTTCCCGAATTAATAACGATTCTAAAAAAACGGTTTACCTCAAAAACCGATTATCCTTTAACGCCGTCTGAGTATGCTATTTTAGGCAAGAATTATGGTTCAATTTACAGTCTGAATGAGAAGTGGGCAATTGAGCATAAATCAGATTTCTTTCCAAATACACAAAGTAAACGCCAAGAATGGTACGTAGCATTTAGTAGCTTTGTTCTCTGTAATGATGCAGTTAAATCACTCTTTGTGATTCTTAAAGACGATTTCAACTCTGCTTTACAACATTTATCTGATTTCAAAAATCATGATCTCATCACACGACAACCAATCGATGTCTTCGGTGAACGTCTTTTCATCTATTATCTGTGGGGAATGTTTCCACTTAACGGTCAAGAAAGTCTACTTGAAAAATTTTACCAGCAAACTGACGAAAAACAAGAAATTTGGGCAAATCTTTTTAACACAATCGGTCATCGCTTAACGAATACTGGAAAAGACTTAGACCGAAGTATGAAAGACAAAGTAAAGAAATTCTTTAAGTGGCGACTCAAACAGGGAGAACAGGTAGAACTCCGATATTTTACTTATTGGTTGCCAGCAGAGTGTTTGGAAGTTAAATGGCGATTGAAGGCATATTCCAAAGTCATAGATGCATGCAAAGGGGAAGTAGAAAATTGGGAGATCTATTTACAGGAGTTATGCCAAATGCTTCCAAAACATACCGATTTAGTGGTTGAGTGTTTCGCAAAGTTGACCGATGGTATTCATGATAACATCTATATTCAGACAGAGGAAGCAAAAACTATCCTGAAGGCAGGACAAAACAGCACAGACGCAATTGTATTTGAGAATGCAGAACGCGCTCTTAACAACCTACTCCGCGCTAATAAAATGGAATTTATGGATCTTGTGATTGACAAACACGTTTTGGAAATATAAGGCAATTTCTCCTAATAATTCCAACGTTCCTTTCACGATAAATTTTGACATTCTGATTCTCTTATGATATACTTTAATTCACAACATGTATTATGTTGTGTTTTTGATTTATTTGTTATCTTCAGTTTAGTAGGAATACATATTATGGCTAAATCTGTCCAAGCACTCATCACGCCAGAAGTTCTAAAGTGGGTACGTGAAAAACGTATCAGATTAGACCTTGATTTGGCAGCAGAAAAACTAAAAATTGACCCTGAACGTCTTACTAACTGGGAAAGTGGTAAAGCGCGACCCACCTTTGCACAATTAAAGAAGATTGCCAATATCTATAAGACTCATGTTTCTATTTTCTACTTACCAAAACCACCGACAGATTTTCACCCACTTACAGACTATCGTGTACTCCCACAGACCACCGCACCCGATAATGAGCAGACCTATAGATTGAAAGCGAACATCCTTGAAGTCTTTGATAGACGTGAAACATTGATTGATTTTTATGAATTGTTAGAGATGCCTTTCCCTGAAGTGACACTCAAGGTCAATCGTAAAGAAACATATATACGCGCTGCTGAGAAAATAAGAAAATTTCTAAACATTAATACTGAAATGCTCCCACGAACAAAAGATCGCTATAAAGTGTTGAAGTTTTGGAAACGGTCTGTGGAGTCAAAAGGGATTCTTGTTTGTCAAACTTCTGCTAATACACACCTTTCTGTTGAATTGAATACTTTTAGAGGGTTTTGTATAGCAAAAAGTCCTTTCCCTGTTATCGTTGTAAATTCGCAAGACAGTCCTAACGGACGCATATTTACGATTTTACACGAATTAGTTCATATTGCTCTTGGAGAAAGTATTATTCAGAATATGAAATACGAAGATGTCAGTTTTCAAAATGTGGATCCAGTAGAAGTCTTTTGTAATCAAGTTGCAGCAGAAGTGTTAGTTCCTGAAAAAGAACTATTAACAATAGTAGAGCCTTCCTTCAACTCAAAATTATTAACCGAAGCAAGTCAACACTTCGGGGTTAGTATGGAAGTCATCATGCGGCGGTTGTTAACACTCAAAAAGATCACACGAAAAATGTACCAAACATTTAGGATTGAACAACAGAAAAAGTATAACGATCTCAATCAAAACTCTAAAGGCTTTCCACATTATCATACGCGGTTACTTAATGCATCTGGAGAGTATTTTGCACGCACCGCTTTCAGTACATATTATGAAGGCAAAATTACGCTTGCTGATTTAACCTCTGTTTTTTCCAATTGTGCCATAAAACATCTTTCTAAAATTGAAAGTGCTATTTTTTAATGAATATTTTGTCTGAAGTTTACATCTATAGCATTGATACAAGCTACACTATCGCTGCATTTCATCAACACTATCCAATCAATTCCTTTCCTACTTTATGGAATAAGATTGAACAACTGGTTCGAAGTCATAGGTTGAAAATGTCCCAAGTTGTTTTTGAAGAAACAATGAAAGATCCTGAAATAAAACAGTGGTGTAATCAGAATCAATTCAGACAATACCTATATGAGGAAGTTGATATACCTATTCAAGAAAAAGTCCGTGATATATTATCAGAATTCCCGCGGTTTGTAGACAGTCGGTCTGGAAAATCAGGAGCAGATCCCTGGTGTGTTGCTTACGCGCTAATCACAGAAAACTGTACTGTTGTAACCGAGGAAAACCTTACGGGTAGTGTAAAAAGACCAAAAATACCAGATGTTTGCATACACTTTAAAGTTGAATGCATCAAATTTGTGGACTTGATAAAAAAAGAAAAATGGGTTATATAATTCCTATTATTCTTGAAAAAAATCAAGAAAATGCAGAATAAATTCTTACACGAAACGATCCTTGAGGAATTCGGACGGAAAACTTTCCGAGAAACCGATATTCCCACATACATCAAAGATAACCTAAACCTCGCCTTCCCACTCCGTCCTTACCAAGAGGAAGCATTCGTACGGTTTATCCTCTGTTTTGAAAACGATTTTGAAGACAAAGTAAGACCTCTACATCTGCTGTTCAACATGGCGACCGGTAGTGGTAAGACACTTATCATGGCAGGTCTGATTCTTTACCTCTATGAGCAGGGTTACCGCAACTTTCTCTTTTTTGTTAACTCTACCAATATCATAGAAAAGACAAAAGACAACTTCCTTAACCCGCGCGCTGCGAAATACCTTTTCAATCAAGACATCCGTTTTGATGGTAAACCGATAGCAGTGACCCGAGTAGAGAATTTTGAAGGCGTCAACGAAAACGACATCAATATATGCTTCACGACTATTCAGCAACTCCACACCGACATGACAACGGAAAAGGAAGACTCCTTAACTTATGAAAATTTCGCTGAACAGCAAATTGTGTTGTTAGCAGATGAAGCACATCACATGAACGTTAGCACAAAGACACAAACAGGAATGGAACTATTTGATAGTTGGGAAAACACGGTGCAGCGCATCTTTACGTCCAATGACGCTAATCTATTGTTGGAATTCACCGCCACACACGATTATGAAACGCCAGCGATGGTCCAAAAATATCGGAATAAGATCATCTATCAGTATGACCTAATAAATTATCGGAATGACAAGTTTTCAAAAGAGGTCGTGCTTGTGCATTCCGATTTAGATCAGGACTTACGTGTCTTGCAAGCACTCATACTCAATTACTATAAGCAGGAGGTCACGGAGAAAAACGGTATTAACCTAAAACCAGTTATTCTGTTCAAGGCACAGAGAACAATCGCACAATCAGAAGAAAACAAGGAAAACTTTCACAAACTGATTGATGGACTAACCACTGACCAAATTCAAGACATTCGGAAATCGCCACTTGAGATTGTTCAACAGGCATTCCACTTTTTTGAAGAAAACGGAATCAGCACTGAACAACTGATACAACGTCTGAAACACGAATTTCAGGAAGCATACTGCCTCTCAGTTAACGATGAAAGCGAAAAGAAGAACTATCAGATACAAGTAAACACACTTGAAGACAAAAACAATCCGATCCGTGCTATCTTTGCGGTGCAGAAACTTAACGAAGGATGGGATGTGTTAAACCTGTTTGATATTGTCCGTTGCTACGAAACCCGCGACTCAGGACAAGGTAAGATCGGAAAAACGACAATGTCCGAGGCGCAACTTATTGGACGCGGTGCCCGTTATTTTCCTTTTGTGCTGCCAGACCATCCAGATCGGTTCCTCCGTAAGTTTGATGAGGAACTAAACCATGAACTCCGCGTGTTGGAAGAACTCCATTATCATAGCATTCACGATTCGCGCTACATCTCAGAAATCCGCACTGCACTAATTGAACAAGGTATGATGGACGAACGCGTCGTGACTCGCGAGCTAAAGTTGAAAGACAAATTCAAAAAAACCAATTTTTACAAATACGGCGTTATCTGGCTTAATGATCAGGTGCCGAGAGATTATCAACATGTCAACTCTTTTGACGACTTAGCAAACCTAAGTGTGAAAAAGAAAAATTACGAGCACATCATTCGGACAGGTTTCGCAGGCCAAACTACCGTGATGGAGAATGATGCACCATCGGTGGAACAGAACGAAGATGCACTAGACATACCTATCGGTGATATTGAACAGAATATTCTGAGATCCGCAATTGCGTACAATCCGTTTTTCACATTTGCATCGCTCAAACACTATTTCCCACATTTAGCATCTGTCCGTGAATTTATGACATCGGAGAACTTTCTGGGTGACTTAGCAATTACTTTCAAAGGAAATATCTCCGATTTGGAGGAGAATCGTTCAGCACAACTGTCCGCATGTGAAGGTTTGTTAAGTCAAATAGAGTCTGACATTCGAGAACAAGGAACTGAATTCCAGGGAACAAAACAATTCCAACCAAAACATGTTCCCTACACTCCGCATTTATGGATCTGGAAAATATATATTTTTGACTTCTTTACCT
>CAZURU010000282.1:0-7117 GCA_964623585.1 uncultured bacterium | reverse complement strand
CTATGTCAACAACTAAGATCACCAACTTTGAAAATGGAATTTGCGTAAGTCCTAACCTATCTCTTTCACAAGGTATGTGCAGATAGGTCGTTTGCGATTGTCAATCGTCTCTGCCGTGTGAATGTTCGGGGACGAGTGTACCCCTCACCAGTCGGTCCTGCAATGGTCATGGCTAAAAAGCCTTCACCTTCCAAACCACAACATGCATAAGAGGGGGCATTGACAACGACAACGCTACAATTCATTGCTTTGTTGTATTGTGTGATGCGCGCGGTGTTGTTGGTGTGAAGCATCGCTGTGTGTCCACGTCCACCATCGGCAGCTATAGCACCTTTAAGTGCTTCGTCAAAATCATGCACACGAACTACGGGCAGAATCGGCATAAGGTATTCGTTAATAACAAAACCGTGGTCAGCTGGGACTTCCACTACAATCGCGACTGTCTGTGCTGGTGCTGTAATACCCGCTGCCTCAAGGATAACCTTGGCATCTTTGCCGATGTATTCCTTGTTTGATTCGCCGTTTTCCGTGACAACCGCCTCAAGTGCCTCGCGTTGACTTGCATTGAGTAGATGTCCACCGTTTTTTGTCAATTCTTGGATCGTTTCATTCGCAACTGATTCAACAACGAAGAGTGCTTTTTCCCCGATACAGAGCAGGTTATTATCAAAACTTGTTCCAGCGATCACATGTCTTGCAGCATTGGCGATATCTGCGGTTTCATCAATAATTGCAGGTGGATTACCAGGTCCCGCAGCGATAGCTTTCTTACCACTCGTCAGGGCTGCCTTGACAACACTCGCGCCGCCCGTTGCGACAACCATAGATACATCAGCATGATCCATGATCTCTTTTGCTGTTCGAAGCGTAGCATTGTCAACAGAAGTAAGTAAATTAGGAGGCCCTCCCACATTTACGATCCCTTCGTTGATAATATGCATCGTCTCTTCAGTACATTCCCGAGCATTCGGATGCGGACTAAAAACAACCGCATTTCCGGCTGATATCATGATAATTGCATGATTTATAACTGTAGATGTGGGGTTAGTGGTAGGTGTAATTGAATTAATGATGCCAAATGGGACATATTCTATAAGCAGCGTGCCATCGTCTCCGGACATAGCCTCAGAGACCAAGTCTTCTATACCGGGGGATAAGTTTACAGCCCCTTCATTCTTCATCACCTTATGATCAGCGTTTCCCATTTTCGTTTCTTGAACAGCAAAATCTGCGAGTCGTTTTGCATTTTCAAGTGAAACCTGCTTAATTGCTTCTATAATCTCTCGTCTTTTAGCAAATCCGAGTTTAGCGAGCTCTTCTTGCGCTGTTTTTGCTGCACCAATTGCTGCTTCAACAGTAGTGAAAACACCAGAACGAGAAGAGGTCGTCACTGGTGTTGGTGTAGGTGTTGTTACAGTTTCTTCGCGTTGCAGCGTTGTTAAAACTTGTGCAACGATCTGTTCAATCTGTTTCTCATCAATTTGTGCCATTCATCCCTCCAGTACCTCAATAGGCGAGATTCATACGTACACGCCATAGACACACGAATATTAGATTTAGGCATCCGCATCTTCAACTGCTGCGGCTGCTGCAGGTTTACCACCGAGAATGGATTCAACATCCGAATGTGGACGAGGAATGACGTGTACGGATACTAATTCTCCGACAGTTTTTGCGGCTTCTGCACCAGCATCGGTTGCCGCTTGGACGGCACCAACATCGCCACGGACCATGACAGTTACGAAACCACCACCAACCTGTTCTTTTCCAATCAACTTGACATTTGCCGCTTTCACCATTGTGTCTGCTGCTTCAACAGCACCAACTAATCCGCGTGTTTCAACCATTCCTAATGCTTCATTGCTCATTATAATATGCTCCTTGTTGATCTTTAAATGTAGAATGCAAAGGTCTGCACAAGTTACTCATGAATTTCTTTTGATAAGAAATGTGTGTAAGATGCAGCTCCTTTTAGATAATATGCATATTTAAATGATACTATAATTGTGCTTTTTCTGCAAATGAAATTAATTACAATAGTATTTCTACTATCTTGACTTTTGTCAGGATGTATGCTATTATGTTTGATGTATGCTATTATGTTTAACGGTTCTGTGTAGACGGTTTACTTTTCAAGGCTGTTTTTGGCTGATGTATAGGAACGAATAAAAGGAATTACTATTAATCCATAAGGAGCAATTATGTATAAATGTGCGATTTTAGGGTGTCGTGGACGTGCACGTGCTCACGCCAGAGCTTATGATAATGTTAAGGGCGGTAAACTCGCTGCTATCTGTGATATGAAGGAAGAGTTGCTGGATGGGTTCGGTGATGAATTCGGTATAGATACGCGTTACACCGATTTAGACGAAATGCTCTCTAAAGAAAAACCTGACCTGTTACACATCGTTACTGCCCCGGTTATGCGTGGAACGAATGAACGTATCCGATATCCATTGTTGAATCAAGCGTCAGAACACGGTGTCCCCGCAGTTATTATTGAGAAACCGATTGCTGTGGAGAGTGAAGATTGGCGACAAATACACGAACTCTCAAAACGAACAAAAACAAAGGTCGCTATCAATACACAGTTAAATTTCCATCCGAAAAATCTTGAACTGAAACGCGATGTAGCTGAAGGAAAAATCGGTGCTATCAAATTCATTGAGGCAAGTGCACGAAACCCTCCCGTAGACCAAGCACCGCATGTACTGCAGTTAGTTTCATCCTATATAGATAACTCTCAACCCGCAAAAGTCTTGGGACAAATTGCTGGTGCTGGTAATCTGGATGGTGCTCAACCCTCTCCGGCAAACGCAACAGCGATTGTAACATATCAGAATGGTGTACAGGCTTCAGTAGCATTCGGTCCAGAAATGGCACCGCAAGTTAGCGAGAATACAGGTAATAACCAACACAAACGTGTCTGTGTATTCGGTGAGAAAGGGTTTGTCCATTGGCGTTTTAATGGATGGGACCGTTACACATCTGATGATGGATTTGAAAGTGGTAACCTCGGCTATGGTGGAGAAAACGCAGTGGCACAAACCAATCTAACAGAAGCAATGTTCGATTGGCTTGATGATGAAAGCAGAGTACACCCAACAAATCTGCCACAATCCCTTGCAGAGTTCAATCTACTACTCGGAATCTACTATAGCGGATTAAGCAATACAGTTATTAACTTACCTTTTGATCCGCCGGACAGATTGATAGATATGTTCCGAGAACGCCTATAGAATCGTTCACATAAGAAGGATTAATTGAAGTGGATAATAACATCATCTACATGGACAACCATGCTTCAACACCGATTGCTCCAGAAGTAATTGATGCCATGATGCCATATTTAACAAACCATTTTGGTAATGCAGCAAGTACACATCTCTACGGAAAGCAGGCAAAAGACGGTGTCAATAAGGCACGACAGCAAGTGGCTAACTTACTTCGCTGCTCGCCAGAAGAGATAATCTTTACAAGTGGTGCGACTGAATCAGATAATCTCGCCATCAGAGGAACTGCTTATGCGCTGAAAGACAAGGGCAACCATATTATCACGAGTACTGTTGAGCATCATGCAGTCCTTGATACCTGTCACGCTTTAGAAAAAGAGGGTTTTGAAACAACATATCTACCAGTCGATAAATATGGGATGGTAAACCTGGATGACGTTGAAGCCGCCATAACGTCAAAAACGATACTAATCACTATCATCTATGCTAACAACGAGGTCGGTACTATTAATCCAATCCGTGAAATCGCTGATATTGCTTCAAAACACGGCGTGCCACTTCATTCTGATGCGGTGCAAGGTATCGGTAAACTTGAATCAGGTATGGACGTGTTGGGTCTGGATATGGCATCAATTACTGCTCATAAGATATATGGACCAAAGGGAGTCGGTGCACTATACAATAGAAGTGGTAACCCTATACAACCGCTCTTCTACGGAGGCGGTCAAGAAAACGGAATCCGATCTGGTACACTCAACGTGGCGGGGATCGTAGGTTTAGGTGCAGCATGTGAAACATCCCAACTTGCATTGAAAAACAGAACTGAAATGGAACTTGTAAAACCATTACGCGATAGATTGCAGCAAAAACTTACATCTCAATTACCAGATATTCATCTGAATGGACACCCTGAGAAACGTCTGCAAGGGAACCTAAATATCAGCTTTAAGGGTGTGCAGAGTCAATCACTTTTGTTGGGACTTAGGTACGTCGCTGTCTCTACAGGATCAGCATGTGACTCTGAATCTGTAAAAGCATCACACGTGTTAGAAGCGATGGGAATACCGAATGAATTAGCGTTAACCGCAGTGCGATTCGGTTTAGGACGATACAATACTGAAGCAGAGACAGACATCGTAGCAGACGAAGTCATTAAGGTTGTTAATCAGTTGCGGGAGTTAATACCTGAGTAGAACTGCGTAATTCTACAATTGATCAATCTGTGAGTTTGGTAATAGCGATACCTTGTTCACCAGCGACAGAATAGAGCAGCCATGTATCCTCCCCTTCAGTATAGATATCGGGGTCCCGGAGTTGGTGAACCCTTTCTCTATCAAGGCCGTTCGTTGATGGGACAATCGGTATATCCACACCTTCAAACGCATACTTCGGTGCAATGACCTCTGTCGGTGGTGATGCTTCCCAATCGTTCCAATCATCTGTCAGATCCACGGTACTTTTTAAAATACGTTCCGGGGTATCTCCATATAGAGAATAATAGACAGTGAGTGTATCACCCACAAGATGGTTTGCAGTATGGCGTGGCGTGCCATCCCTCCCTTTCCCTGGGAAAAGTGGTGCATTACGTCTTTCAAACACCGTTGTCCATTCAGGTGTTTTGCCCCGATTCAACATATTATGATTCGTTGCATAAGGAAGTCCGTTCCACCAGAAGACTTTGAAGTAGGGTCCCTGCTGCTTCTCTAAAGTTTCAGATGCCGTGTAATCTATACCATTAGGAGAGGTAGCCCAACATGTTGCTTGGCCTCCCCGATAATTACCGTGAAAATACATGATGAAACGTTTGTTTTCTGCATCTATGTGAACATCTGGAGAGGCGATGTGATCGCATCCTTTAAAAACGGTCTTATCACGATGTAGTGCGCCAGGTGCATAAACTGTATAAGGACCTTCTACTTCATCAGCATAAGCCAAACGGATATATGCCCCGCGATGATGCGCAAAGTAGAGATAATAATTGCCTAACGGATTCTCCACCCATTCTGGTACACGTACAAGCGATGGTCCATTTATGTTTGAAAACCCGTGTTCTCTATCTATATCTTGTGTATCTGGGTTTATTAGTAGAATTCTGTCCATTTTATCTCCTTCTGTTCTGTTCTATTCTCCTATATCCACTTGAGGTAATTTCAACGATTTCCGTACTGCCTCCCGAACTATTTTACATGTCTTCACTGCATGCTCCAGATTTTCAGCAGTCGCTGACTTCCCTGGATAACGGTAGTCAACAGCATGAATGGCAACAGCATGATGAGATAGCGTTGAAAAGTCTTGATTCCAGGTTTGCCATTCAGGAATAGATGGAACTATCAAATTTAACAGATCCTCTAACATGTGAGTTCTTGGAGCTGGTATATTTGCTTCCTGCAACCATGCCTTTAGATACTTTTCTATACACTGTTGAGCATGGAAACAGATGACATCTTTACTTGAGATAGGACTTTGCAATAGCAACTCAACTGTAATGTAATCATCTTCAGCCTTATCTATCCATTCCAGTGTTAGCGGATTCATTTTATACTTTTCCTTAATTGGGGGTATATGAAAAAGATCAAGTTGCCCATAAAGCACTTCCCCTTTTTCTGTGATTTCTCGCAGGAACCAGTCGTTAAGAGAGATTCGATATACGATCTCCTTCGGAGAGCGTACCAACAGGTCCATGCTGAAACGACGGGGGATGCGTTGCCAGATTTCTCCTGCTTGCTGAGTCGTTTCTGATTCGGGTATGTCCATCACGACTAACAAATCTACATCTGAATCTTCTGTTGGTGTTCCATAAGCGTGTGAACCGAACAGAATAACCTGCAACGGTGCAAATTCTCGAACAATGTCATCACATGTTGCTTGAATATCTTTTTTGGTAACCATAACATCTCTCCATGCAAAAAGTATAGCATGTCCTGTAATGTGTGTCAATAGAGTCAAAAAATACTTGTTTTTTCAAACAGTTTTCTGTAAAATGGAATAAACGAACATGAAGGAGTAATTTAATGACACCAGAAGTTGCCTTGGATACACGAAATCAGATGTTGAAAGATGGATACTGTATCGTTGACGATATATTGACAGCGGAATTCTTGCAGGAACTTCGCGATGAAACTGAACGACTCATTGCAGCACATGAAGAACCGAAGGAGATGGTCTACCAAGGACAGCATGTGAATGTTCACGGTGCACATAATCCGCACATTCAGAAACTGCTGGAATGGAAACCGTCAAGAGATGCGTTAGAGCAGCTCGGTTTTGGTGATTTCGCTGCTTCAGGTGGAATCATCATACTGACAAAGGAAGCCGGTGGACCTCCACTGTATTGGCACCAAGATTGGATGCGCTGGAATGACCCCCTCAGTTGTTCACCGTGGCCACAAACTATCTTTCTCAATTACTATCTATCAGATACCACACGGGAAAATGGGTGTCTAAAGGTTATCCCTGGTACACATCTCAAACGGATTGATCTACACAATCAACTTGTGCCTGCACATGAACAAGGTGCACGTTTTCTACCTGAAGACGATCCCATCATGTTCAGGGACCATCCTGATCAAGTAGACATATTTGCGAAAGCGGGTTCGTTAGTCATGGCGGATGCACGACTTTTACACGCTGCTCACAATAATACTACAGATAGACGCCGCACGCTTATTTTAGCATGGCATAGTCGACCCAATACAGTCCCAGACTATTGGGATGATGACATTCCTGAATCGATTGCCAATCGTGATGAAAAGGGAAACTATCCCGGTTCACGAATTCCAGGGGATTTTCTGAAGGCTTAAGTTTTAGAAAACACTCGGCACACATTAACTTGCATAGAAGCATCACATATTCTTCAAATCCATACATAAAGGATTATTATCATA
>CAZURU010000281.1:0-7139 GCA_964623585.1 uncultured bacterium | reverse complement strand
AAGTATAACAAATACCGATTATATAACAAAAGTAGCAAATGGAATATAATTTAATAGAAACGGTATTAGATATTGATGAACACTGAAAAGATGATAACAAGGATCGTTATGGATATAAGGACGATATGTTTTTTCATTTAACTTTTAATACCACAACTAAAGGCTTTAATACTCTCTGGGAGGTTCCGTTTCAAGGTATTTGGAATTTTTCTTGATGTTCGTAGGATAACGAATCTCCCAAATTTTTACCTTTGCTGCAGGAAAATCTCTTTGCGGGTAAACTGGAACAAAGTGCGGACTTTCTAATCCACCGAAGAACAATCTTACCGCAAGGCTTTTCCAACCACTAGACGTTATATAGTAAGCTCTCTTGAGTTCCCCGTGGACATCAAAATAGAGTATGATATTGCCAAAACGTTCTGATATGTCTTTTTTGATGGTTTCAAAGCGTTTTTTACCAAGGTAGACAATGTAAGGCATTTTTAACACTTCACCCGATTTAAACTGTGCATTGACAGTAAGCGTATCAACTATATTTTTTTCATTAAAATTGATTTCAACTTGCGTCAAAAATGTGTTTGTCACAGAAGGTGCCATTGTGTGCTTAGCACCTTCTGAGTTTTGCATAGTCATTTCTACTATAGTGCCCAACCGGTCAAAGTTATCATTACTCCCGACGTATGAATAAGTGCCAGTATTTTCCATTATGTCTTTTTCAATCAGCATCAAGTGTGTTCCGTTATGTGTCTTGAGAAACGCCAACGCTTCGTTCTCAGATTGTGCTGCGAAGACATGACGACAATAGAGATGAATCCAATATGGAAGATAATGGTCTTGATCAACTATGGTTTTTACACCGCCGAGGACGTTGAGGAGACTGCCGTAGTCCCAACTTGCAGCCACGACAGCACTTTCTTGTTTGCCAAGAGTTGCTTTCATCCAGTCCAAAGCGTTTTTCGTGTCTCCCCGTCCGGGAAATGGTTTTCGAGATTGCGTCGATGCAAGAATAGTTCGGTCTCCATGTTTGCCCATCGGCATCCAAAATAACAGACTTAATACTACTATTACTGTGACTCCGGTTTTTAATATTCCTGGGACAATGTAAGATTTTCCGTTTGTATGCCAACGACTTCCAATCCAAGTGGTGCATTTTTCAATGATACGTTCTGAAATTAGTCTTACTAATGCTGCAATAAAGAATGCCATCGGAAACGCAGCAAAGAAACTATACCGCGCAGCCCCTCGCGCGAGTCCTGTCCAAATAAGGAACCATACGATTACTGCAATATAACAGTGTTCATTTGCTCCAGGTTCTTTCCGTAGCCAACCAGCCATCAAAATGGCAATAGGGGTTATGCACACAGCTGCAAAGAAGAGCGTATCACACAACGATTGTCCCAAAAGTTTCGCAAGATACCCTCTGAAAAATGTTGTCAGAATAAAGAGAGACAGTGGAAATAATAATACTATTCCGATTTTCTCCCATTTATGAATAGTGATAACTAACAACCCGATGCTTCCTAATAGAAAGACACCACCAAAATTAACAATCCAATAGAGGTAAGTTGTATCCTTAAGTTCAGAGACGGTTTGCATCAATCTGCCTGGATGGAAAGGTACTGTTTTTTGTGAAATATCGCTGCCTTGACTTAAGAAATAGCAGTATCCAATAACACAAGTGCCGACAATGAGCAGAAATGCCACAGTTCGGGCGTGCAAGTGAATACGTTTTGACAAGGGGGACACAGTGATGAGAATATACCGGAGACATCGCAATGTCAACAATACTATAGGCGGAATGAGCACAAATACTACAAGATGTGTCGTAAATCCGGATCCGTGCCGGTAGGTCGGTGAAACGAGATAAAGCGTTGGGACGAACATCAAAACCCATATTAAATATTCACCTAAATGTTCTTCCCGTTCAGAAATGAGAAACTGCCAAATCTCTACTGCAAGAATAATACAGATAAAAACACCGAACCCCGACCACGATAAACCACCTAAAAAAGCGAAAACACCGGAAACTGCCGATAATAAATATCTGTGCCGTGGTGTCTGCGTTTGATACTTCCATAGATACGTTGTGACTGTGAGGACACCTAAAAGAAAGCACCAACTATCCCTGTCTGCGAATCCGATTGTACTCCTGAGAATGGTGCTCGGCAGTGTCGCGAGGATTATACCAACGATACAAGCAGAAAAAATATCGGATGTGCAATAAAGGAACACACACAACACCCCTAAACCGAAAACAAAACAGAGTACTGGTACAAAGAGCGCAACCTGATAGAGTATAACTTCTGGGAAGAAAAGCGAAATTCCTTTGTGTACATAAGCAGGGACATAAGAATAGAAAGGGAGAATCCCTTCTAAGTCTCTACCAAATGGCATCCAACGGTGCATATCAAGTGTCGGTAGCCTTCCTTGTTCTGATATAATGTTTGTCATCCAGTAGTAGAGATAAGCATCCTTCCCGGTGAACTGTCCTTCAGGGATATTGTCTCTCCCCAGTATCCGTATCCAAAATGCTATCATCAAGATGCTTAGCAATAGCAGATAGGCACCGGCGCGTGCGAAAATACGGTGCCAATTTATTAAACCAATATTCATGCCGCTTTTTTTTAATCCGTTGGTGGCAATTCTTTTTCCTTCGGAGGTATGGATAATATCCGTTCTATCTGTGCTGCAGCCTCTGGGTCAACTTCCTTAATCATACGGATACCTCTTTCTGGTCCATGCAGGTCAAGAATCTTGAAAGCACGATTAAGACGTTTCGGTGAAATACGTCTTGTTTCAAATAGTTCCTGGAAGGCAGATTCAATATTTTTCTTCGGTGGCAGTTCTGGATATGTATCCCGTAAAAGTTTTTCAAATTCTGCTTCCATTTCATCGTCGCTCATGCCAGCAAATCTATCAAATTCGCGTTGTACATTCTCATATTGTTCTCTGGAATCTTGCGCTGCTCTTTCATTCTGTTCCGCGAAGCTATTATCAGGGACACTTGGCTTACCAGTCGGTCCTACTTCTTGCGGTGCAAAGGAACCTCTCCAACCATTCGCTTTGAGTGCTTCCTCTAAACCTGGCGGTGGTGTGCTTCCTCTTGGAGGTGTCCAGTCATCCGGTGGGAGTTCAACATACTTGAGCATTTCAGGTGTAATGAAGGATGGCACCTCTTCTTGCATCATATCAGGTGTAATCAGCGGAGGTCTCTCATCCAAAACGTTGTAATCATCATCAATGTAGATGACCTCTACACCTTCAGGATGAACACCGTGATGTGTTAGATCCCTTGTTTGTTCGTCTGTGAGATTCCTTCCATAATAATTGGTTGCAAGCCCGTCTCTCTTGACATAGACGCGGCTGCCGTTAAAGCGCAGAAAAACATCGGGATGGCTATGTGGGATAAATCCACCTGTATAGTCCGGGTCTTCACGCGCAGCAGTGTGAAAACGTTGGTGCATTGAGACATTTATAGCAATGTATGCTTCTTTATAGGTTTCCCAATCATCCGTAGGTGGAATGTCCAATAAACCTGATCGCCACTGCTCTGGATCATTTTTAACGCTCTCAACATCGAACCGTAGTCCTAATGCTGATCTATAATCGTTCTGATCTAATATGTCATAGCCGTTGTCAACGTACATCTGGAGCCATTCTTCACGCGGATATTTTTCATCCATCTCCTGTATGAGACCATTAGATTGATACTTTTCATCAAATGTTTCCATGAGTGCTTTGACATTCTGCGGACCCTCATAGACAAAAGGTGGGATCCTGGGAAGCTCAAATTCAACATTGATAGTATACTCCATATCTTTAGATGGCTCACCATATTTATTATTGAGCTCATGGGCTTTCGCTACATATTGCGCTCGTGTCGCCTCGCTCATTTTTGCTAACATTTCCGCTTGTGTTATAGGGTGTTCCTCCCAAACTGCCCTATTTTCAGGTCTCACGATCCACTCTTTGTGTGCGGCTTCTTTCTTTTTCATCCGCTCATCTACCCATTTTTCCCATATAGGTTCTAATTCAGGTGTCATTTCCGCTTTTTTTTCAAGTGCCAATTCCGTTTCTTTTTCATGTGTGATGCCCTCATCAGCAACAGTGGGGTTATCCTCCTGAATAGCAGGCGGGGGAACATTCTGTTGAACCCATTCATCCCAAGGGGTAGACCGACGGTTAAATACAATCAGAATAAAGGCAACAGTCAAAACAGCCAGAATACTAAAAAATATAAAAATCTTTTTCACAGTGATCCTCCTTTGAAAGTACTATTTATGATATAGAAACTTCTTTTGAAATGAAAACACCTCATATAGAGATAACTACTTTTGTTCTACAAAGAGGTGTTTTCAATTATTACATTACCATAGATTCCTAAAGAGCTGCAAGATCATTTTCACAACTATAGCCGATGCTGCAGGTCTTGAAACAGGTGTTGTTCAAAAGCAATTTAAGTAAAAATACGTGATGGATAAGGTTGTCGGAAAGCACTTATAGATAACGTTGAATGCTTCCCGACAGAAGTGTTAACTCCAGAATTGCCATAACTCAAAGATAGAAGGTCGATAAGTTCGACAGTCAGTGGCATCGGGCTCGCCAGCAAACTTTGCCGTTGCGGAACAACGTTTGAAATTGTTCTTTTTACCTCCTACTTCAGCCTTCACGTTATCGTGAGTTGCCCGTACCTCTTTTACAAACCCCCTTGTAGTAGTCGTGGTTTCTACGTCTTCAGTTTCTTCTGTTGCCTCAGTCTCAACCTCTACATCAACTCCAGCTTTTATTGGGATTTTCCCCACCAACTTTGCGCCAACATCCACTTCAACATCATGATCGCTTGTTTCTGTCTTCTTTGTATTTGACGAAGTAGTAGTAGATTCTTCCCATTTCCTTGTTGCCACAAGAGTAATTGCAATTGATCCCTCAGACTCATTAAAATCACTACTAAAGTAGTATTGTACCTTGGCATAAGCTTTACCCTTTCCTGTGAAAGAGATCGGATCTCCAACGGGTAATTCCATAGCTCTCAAGGGATTAAGAGATGCGATTGCTTTCGCACCGTTTTCAGTTGCGTTCACTGATACACTGGGTCGGGCACTCGGTCCTAAATTAACATTTTGTTCTTGTGCAATCAAATGAGTTCCGATAAGGAACGCTATCGCTAAAATAACATACAAAACTTTCTTCAACATTAGAAATCTCCTTATTTCTAAAAAAGTGTTTCTGCTACACCGGTATGTTGTGTAGCTGCTTAGACATTTAGCTGCTTACTGTGTGCCATCCTATAAAAGAGTGTGCAGTCCAACAAGCAAGCAACAAACATGATCGTTTCCTTAATAATGTAATCTAATATGTTTAACAGTTATACAGAACTGCTAATAATTGTATTCAGAGTGGATTCTCTGACTTGTTGACAAAATCACCGTGTGTTAAATTTCCCATTGATGAGTGTTGCCAGGTCTGCATTCGGTTCAATCTTTTCAGAGACACCGTGGTATGAATTGGTAAAGATGTGATGTTGCAATTTATCGTCACGTACCACCTCTAAAACACCAACTGCAGCTCCTGACGAAACGTTTGTGATGATAGCGGTTTGCCCTGTAAAGATCTCAGGACTATGAATTCCTAATGGTTCTCTTTGTTTATTTTCTGCTACAATCAAAACATCTATCCATGGGACAGTCTGAACTAAGGCACGTGCTGCTTCCTGCGTCCCGTGAAAAACAACAATAATGAAATCGCTTTTGCTGACAATTTCCGATTTTAGACTAGCTAAAGCGGTTTCTGGAGGTATAAGTTCAACATTCTGTAAGGATTGTGATTGGGTTTGAGAAAGCAAACCAATGACCGCTACACTCAATGAATCAACAGACTGAATCATATAGGGTGAGACTATCTCTTGTTTTAAGTTTGCACAAGTAAATTCAATTGATGGATAGTCCGCGTGGAGTACAGCAAGTGTTTCTGCTGGGAGGGATAGTTCATTAGGTCCGAGGCATAACACATCAACTTTCATTGCCTCCAGAGCGGAAAGTCCTATCTGGTAAACTCCCTCAACATTCTGATCTGCCGTATCAATCAGGTTTCCTATATGTAAGTTCAGTACTGCGCCAGGGTGTCTGATGTATAAGTTTTTAATGAGCGTCCATCTGTTCGCTAGCCCCCCAACCTGTTCTGCACCGCAGTCGTGTGGACTAAGTTTCCCGCGTTCCTCACCAGCATAGAAGAGTGTTAACGCAGGTGCAGCATTCGCAGCACACAGTAAAACTATAAGTAGGAATGAGAAGAAGACTAAGAGATAGGGACGTCTGTACATTTAACACCTCATTATTGCGAAAATGTATTGTCTAATACCCCGTAATATAAATTCATAGCGAGTCTCTGTAGTTCCCGCTATCGCACCTTATAGGTAGCAACAAGCATCGGGACATCCCCGATGCAACAACAAAAGCCCACACCGAAATATTTCGGGTGAGCACAAAATTATCGCAGTTTTCCATTTCTGCGATGAAACTTGGTTTTTTAAAATTAAAGAATGTAAAGTCGCTAAAGCGAGTCGAGTCGAGTCGAGTCGAGTCGAGTACTCCGCGCGGGCATTTGCCAGAACTGAATTGTAGTATTTACATGTCGACTCATCATCTCAAATCTCCACATTCAAATTTTACCATTGCAAGTATTATACTCTATAATTATACTTAATGTCAAATGTTATTTGAGTAGAATTGCGAAATATTCAATAATTGCGAAATATTCAATAAATTTGCATTTTTTTTCTAAAATTTCAGTAAAGGAATGTAAAGTTTTTTCACCCAGAAGCTGTTTCTTTTTAGATTCGTTTATGTTGTGAAAACCGTTTGGTGATTTTCTTATCAAACGCTTCAACACTGAAACACTTTCTGTAATCTCTGGGGTCTGATGTTCATTGATTTCTAACCTCTGTTTTATAGAATTAGAAAAAGTGTAGCAGAAATCAAAAAATATAAAAAGGCAAAATATATAATTTAAATGGTATAACTTCTGGACCGGTAAAACTTCTACAAGCGGCTCACCCGCTATTATCGCCTCCATATACTTCGCAATGCGAGGCGGTCTGTGGCCTTCAGAGACTTGGAATGCTTTCATCAGAGACACCCACG
>CAZURU010000280.1:0-7161 GCA_964623585.1 uncultured bacterium | reverse complement strand
TGCTTGGAGAAATGTTGTCAAAGCAATAGACAATCTGAAGAGAGCTCATGTATTCACTCCTGAAGATATACACAATGCCAGTCAAGACTATTTAGAAACACTCCTGACACCTTCAGGGTTTTTCCGAATGAAAGCTAAGAAAGTTCGTGCCTTTGTTGAGCACATTGTTGAACGTCCGATGTCGGAAATGTTCAAACAGAATGTCTCAGAACTTCGTGAAGAATTGCTCTCAATCTATGGCGTTGGACCAGAAACGGCTGATTCGATCATACTCTATGCAGCTGAAAAACCCAGTTTTGTTGTTGATACCTATACATATAGACTGCTGAGTCGTTTAGGTTGGGTTGAAGGGAACTTTCATTATGAAAGACTAAGAGCTCTTTTTATGGATAATCTACCAACTGATGTGGAACTATTCAACGATTATCATGCATTAATTGTGAGACACGGTTCAAGAATTTGTCAGAAAACACCTGATTGCATCAATTGCAGTCTGCAGAATGAATGCAACTATAACAAATCTAATTTTGGTTAAAACTATGAAAGCAAAAAGAAAAGGTACGAATATATCGTTTACAGAAAATGTTCTGAAACACTCAATTGTCCGTGTAATTAGTGCATTTACAGAAGAAAACTTAAGAATCGGCAGATCGTTGATTAATACCGGATTTTTTGTAGAATCAGATCTGATACTAACGAATCTTCAAGCAGTTGCAGGTGCATGGTCTATCTATGTAGATAACGCCAGCACGAATACTGAATTCCCGATAGAAGAAGTCGTAGCATGGGATTTTAATCACAACCTTGTGCTGTTGAAAGTAGCGGGTGAAGGCAAACCTATACCTATCGGAGACAGCGACACTGTCGTTATTGGTAATGTTCTTTCAGTCTTTGAACAGATAGCCGAAAAGAGACCGGTTACACAAAGAGTAAGAATTCACGAAATTAACAATACTGAAAAACGACTTTTATTTAAAGAGGTATTCAAACCTGGTCAATGTGGGAGCCCGTTACTAAACGTCTCAGGTGAAGTTATTGGCATGGCGGTTCTTGGGACAATGGATGTTCCAGTAATCGGTAATCAATCAGATATTAACTGGGGATATGCCATTCCTGCAAACGTTTTTGCTTCTCTGTTATCTTGTAAACAAGATGTGGTAACGTTAGAAGAATGGTTAAATCAACCACTCATACGCAGTTATCATACAGTATTTAAAGCACAAGGACTCTTATTGACACAGAATATTAATTTGGCACTTGAACAATTCGATATTGCTATAAAGATGAATCCTGAGTTCTCAGTTGCTTATTGCGGTCGTGCAGCTGCATATATTGTTAACGGCAAATTAAAAAAGGCAATATCTGACTGTGATTGTGCCATAAAACTAAATCCTGATTATGTTGATGCATATTTCAACCGTGCTTCAGCATACATGTTATTAACTCGTTTTTCTAAGGGGTTAGCAGATTGTGATGCAGCCCTGAAACTTAGACCTGATCATTTTCAAGCTTCTCTATTAAAAGCATTTGCATATCTTAGCTTAGAGAATTACGAAGAAGCACTTACACAATACGACAGAGCCCTCTCTATTGATGACAAATCAGCAGAAGTTTACTTCTATCGTGGAGAAGCGAGGTATCAATTAAATGATTTCCAAGGTACAATAGATGACTTTAGCAAAGGTATCCGATTAAGTCAACATTCAAGTATGAATGAGAGTGTGTATCAAAGACGTGGTGATGCCAAGCACGCGCTGGGTGATTATGTTGGTGCAATCAAAGACTATAATCAATCACTTCAAGATTTCCCGTTGAATGATGCATCATATAACAGTCGTGGACTTTCCAAGAATAGCCTGGCAAATTCGGAAACTAGAATGGGTAGAATTAAATTCGCTACGAAATTGTTTAAGGAGGCAGTAGAAGATTTCACAGAAGCAATAAATCTTGACCCAATAACGGAAGGGTATTGGAACAATCGAGCAATATCAAGAAAATGCTTGAAAGACTATGAAGGCGCGCTCAAAGACTGTGATGAAGCAATTAAACTTAACTCAGATTACTTCCCCACTTATGTTAATAGAGGATCAATAAAAATCATGATAGCTGAAGGCAAAACCGAAGAAGAAGCAGTTGAACTCTACAATGAATCAATTGAAGATTATACAACTGCACTTGCGCTAAACCAAAAGCAGTCCGCTGTATACTCCAGCCGAGGACTTGCATATTTTCTGCTTGGTAGCAAAATGGAACAAAAAGAAGACTACACCAATTGTATCAAATACTATCAAAACGCCATAGAGGATCAAACGCATGCTATTGAACTTAATCCAAAAGATTCAGTTTCCTACAATTACCGGTCTTGTTGTAGAATTGCCCTCGGAAAATTAGAGACAAATAAAGTAAATAACAACATTGCCTCAAATCTATTGCAAGATGCCCTTCATGATAGCAATGTAGCAATACAGATACAGATACAGATGGAGAAACCTTTTTCATCCTTCTATTTTACGCGGGCTGCCATATATGAAGAATTAGAAGAGCATAATAAAGCCATAGAAGACTATAATGAAGCAATAAGACTTGATCCTAAGAACGCATCATTCTTTTTTAAACGTGGGTTAGCAAAAAAAGAAATTGGAGAACTTGATCAAGCCGAAGAGGACTTTGCAACAGCAAAGAAATTAGCCCCAGACATTGAAAGAAAAATAAACTGATGGAAATATCAACTCGTTCTATGACATCATTTTTCAAGCTGGATAATCTATACCGTTTCTTTATGAAAGCATATCCAGTAAAAACACATACCGATACCCCTATCACACCGATGAATAAAGCATTAACGGGTTGCCGTATCGCTCTGATTACAACTGCAGGACTATATCTAAATGAACAGCAACCTTATAATGAAAGGATTATTGGGGGAGATTGTTCCTACAGAGAAATACCGAATTCGCTTGATATACAGTCGCTCTCCCATGGACATAGGAGCATGGTATATGATGCAAGCGGGGCAGAAAATGATGTGAACCTTGTCTTTCCGCTTGATAGATTCCGTGAATTAGAAGATGACAGCAAAATCGGATCACTAAACCGTAGACACTTCAGTTTCATGGGATCAATCACAAAACCAAAACCCTTGATTAACGAAACTGCACCAGAGGTGGCTCTGAAACTGCGGGATGACAAGGTAGATGTCGTATTTTTAACACCTGTATGACCAACATGCAACCAGTCTGTAGGATTGATTCAGCGCGCCGTTGAAGCAGCAGGTATAACTACTGTCTCCATCACACTTGATGAGCGTATTACAAGAAGAGTCAAACCGCCCCGCGCATTGTTTGTTTCCTACAGATTCGGGTATCCACTTGGAGAACCAAATAATATAGAATTGCAGCATGCAATTATCTCAGAAGCACTTGAATTATTGACAGACACTGCATCTCCTCCTATACTAAAATATAGTACTCAAAAAGGAAAATCAGATGGATAGATTTAGAGTCGGTATTATCGGTTGTGATTGCACCCGAATTGACGATTATGATCATTCAATTTCGCCAATTTTAATCCCACGTTCTTCCAAAGTGCGTCTGCGACGGTGTAGGTTGCCAAAAAGAGGACGGAAATAGCCAGCACCTGAAGGTGACAGATGATAATTCTCTGCATCATAGAACCGTGGGTCAATATCACGTCTAATTACATGTCCAGTCTCATCACGTTTTAGCACTTGTTCAATAGGAAGCATAATCGGTTCAATACCAACATCTGTTCGGGTTATCGTTGCAACACCGTTGACCATCCCATCTGCCAGAGAACGCACAGCAAGTGCACCAGCATTAATAGCGGTATCTCTATCCAAGTCCGTTGGACTACCACACCGTTGCATATAGCCAAGAATCAACGCGCGGAAAGATGAGCTTGAGATCTGCGGAAGCCTTTTCTTCATCGCTTCAACAATAATTTCAGAGCAACCCCCCGGTTTCGTATGTCCAAAAGCATCAAGTTCTGCTTGTGAAGAAATCATCATTTCGCCGGCATCGTTCCGAATACCTTCCGAAACGACAACGATCACATTTCCTTGCTCAGTATATTTCTTATGAATTGCCGCTGCTAGTCTGTCAGGTTGATACGGAACTTCTGGAACAACGATTAAGTCAGCCAATCCATAAGCGGCAGACAACGTCAACCATCCTGCATCTCTCCCCATCGCTTCAACTATGATGACGCGGTCATGCGAATAGGTCGTTGTCCGCAGATCGCTCACTGCATTTATCACACGGTTCGCAGCAGATGGAAAGCCTGGGCAAAAATAATTAACCATCTTGGAATAATCAACTGAATCACCTTCTGGTGGATTTATACCGACATCGTTATCAATCGTCTTTGTGGCAAAAACAGTCGTGAATTGCTCTGACAGTGCCGTACCAACTGTCAACGTATCGTCCCCGCCAATAGGAATAAGTCCACTAATATTTAGTTTCTTCAGGTTGTCAATGGCTTCATCTAACTTGTCCATCGCGATAAGGTTTGTTCGGGAACTCTTCAGGAGTGTTCCGCCATAGTTCTCATCAATCAGGTCAGGTGTAAGCGTGAAATGCCTTCCACCTTTCAAAACACCTCGCCAACCTTCCATAAAACCGACTAGTTCAAAACCGAGTTCTTCTGATTTCAAAGCAATACCTTTGAGTGTCGCATTAAGCGCACTCGTATCACCGCCTCCGGTCAAAACACCTATCTTCTTTCGCATACAAAACTCCAGTTCTCTCAATCAATAAAAAATATAATTTAAAATCCTATTCCTAACTATCCATCAATTGGTTTCGCTTCGCTCTACCCAACTACGAAATAATGCTACATAATCATTTAAAAATGGTATTACATCGGATGAATCAGACCTCTATATTCTTAAATCATAAACCAACATAACAAATATGTCAAGAAATATCCTGCTTATTGCTTATGAAACTGTAAATAACCTTCCAGTTTCTGGTTTAAATGTGCATTCCAAGTAGGTATACCCGTTCGCATGCCAGAAATTAGCATCCATCTCTTTACCTGATAGAAGATTAGTCTCTACAACATTCTTGAATTCTCCTACGATTTCGATCAATGTCTCAATAGACTTTTTATCATAGTTTAACATATAGTATAAGTCCTTATCCTCATCTTTCCTTGTATGTATCCGGACGTTTTCAGATCGATGGTCTGTCTCTTTAGAATAGACAGTGATTCTTTGGGTTACGAAACTATTGAGATACTTTTTGAGATCCATTTCTCTCTCATTTTCTGGTCCATCTAAGATAGTAGTGTATCGTCTATATAGCAATCGTTCCAATAGGTAAGGTTCCAGTCCGATACGACCATTCAGCAGATAGGGAACAGGAGAATTTGCAATGATTCTTCCTTTAGCTTTACTAAATTCTGTCAAGCGATGCACAGTCGTTTCGTGTAGCGAAATACTGGAAGGGAGTAGCACCAGATGATAAGAATTCCCTTGAAAGGAGATACCACCATTCTCAATTTCTACCCTCATATTGACAAATTGACTTTCAGATATAATGTCAAAGTCATAACCCGATTCCCATATAGATTGACATAACCATCCCCATGCTTTAATGATACTATTCCACTGTTGTTCATCAGGTTTCATCCATAGACTCTGAGTTGGTGCCAACATCAGAATGTTCCGCTCTGGTGAACCGACCTGTAATAGTTTACCTAATATTGTGTTGGCATTGCCATAAGATTGTGTCTTTATATTTTTTGCCGTGACCCAATGATTAAAACCGAGCGATGCATCTTTGAAACATTCAGGCAAACTTTCAGAATAGTGAACTTCACGGTTTCTGTTAATACCAGGTTGTCTTTGATCACTACAGACATACTTTGAAACAACAAAACGCCGCGATGTATCACCATCGGTTGATGTAAGAATTGGACAATCTACCTGTGTCAGTATAGTACCCACATCATATTGAAGCGACCTTGCACTTTCAGGAATAGTAACTGCCAATTTGATCCCTTGTTGATTGCAGAATTCCCGTATTCTTCTCAGGAATCCTTCAGCGAACTGTGATGTCAATATCTGCCAATATGAACTCCTCACTATCGGAGAATCGTAAGTTTCATAGAACAGAAAAGGTAGATAGGTTGCCTCAAGGAATGTTTTAGATTTCGAATCTTCCTGATTGCTTCCACGTTCAAGACGTTGAATAATAGCGTGTGTACAGGGTATTGCACCGTGTTGATCAGCAAGAATTGATAGGAATCGTGGCATCTCCAATGCAAAACCGTGAATAGACTCCACACAAAATCTGTGTATATAACTGACAAGGTATTGATCAATAAACGCCTCTGTTCCAGCATCGCCAAGTATATCGTGTGAGTTCCCTTCAGTCCGGTATATATATAGCACTGTTCTACTACGTAATCTTTCAGCTACAGATAGGTCACCAGCGATACAGCGATAAACATAATCGCTAATCTCATAGAATACCTCCTCTGTATGCGGGAGAGCAACGAGGAAGAAAAAACCCAGACGATTCGTTGATTTGTTTCTTTCCTCACCTTTAACAATCTCATGGAGCTGCCTTTGAATTGAAGTTACATCCTGCGTAGGCATAAAGTTCAGAACAAGCAGGTGTAGATGAAAGCAAGGCTGAATCACAGAAGAATCTAACTGGATCCAAGCTTTCTTATCTAATCGTTTCAGGCTTTGTAATTGGCGTTGGTGTGCAACTGAATTCTCAATATCAGGGTATCGTAGAAAATGTCCGTTCTGGATTGGGGACAGCTGAGAGTCTTTCATTTTCATTGACTTCACAAATTTTCTAAAGCAATACTAAACATCGGTATCTTTTCTTGGATCTAAAATAACGTGTGAAAAATCAGATATTTCTGAATTCCCAGGCCGGATCCTGCGCGAAAACATTTCTTGAAACAGGTTGTGGCAAATCCTGCAGAATATGCGATTGGTATTCTGTATTGATAAGGTGAAGTATAGCAGACATAACGTGAAAAATCACGCTATATCTACCTATCCAAAATATTAACCATTGTGATAAAAAACAACCAAAATACATAAAACTAAATAACCCTTGACCATCTCTGGGGTGTGTAAAATTATTGTCACCTTTTTTGTCAGAATCGCGGATTATCGCG
>CAZURU010000279.1:3038-7210 GCA_964623585.1 uncultured bacterium | reverse complement strand
GTTCAAGTTGCTTCTCAATCTCAGCATCAGACATCGTAGCAAACGATTCAAGTTGCCGCATACGACCCGCAAACTTTTCATACGCCGATTTCGCTATGCCAAACGCACCACTACGCCATTTATCAGGTTTCGATTTGTGATTGATAAGGGTACCCCGAAGTTTGAGGTAAAAGTCATAATCACGCATCTCTTGAAACTTACCACCCATACTGATAATACGATCGATCCAAGCTGCCTTGGGATAGTCGACGTCATAGTCAGCATATCGGGGCGGAGAAGTATTTAGCCAACGTTCATCATACTCCGCTATCAGTGCCTCAGATGTCTGAGGACCATCGTAATCGAAAAGCTTCTTGGGGGGAAGTTTAGGCCATTCATACGGATAGTTGGGAAGGGAACACCCTTGGGCTTTTATATCGGCTGCCCATTCTGTTTGTATAGCTAATCTTTCTTCTCGTAGCGATGCAAGCTCTTCAGGAGTGTTAATAATTCCATACAGCACGTCCAACGCAAGACCAATTTCAACAGTTTTTCGTGCCCAATCGTCAAAAGATATAACCCGCTGTTTCTCTGCAGCTTCAACCGTTTTCCAGTCTGCAGCTAGCGGATGCAACGCAACACGGGACGCTTTGTCTAATACAGATATAGGAAAGCCATCGGATCGCGGCTTTAGTTTGTCACCAGAAGGCAGAATATCAGAACTCCAGAAAAAGAGAAAAGCACCAGATCCGATCAGTAAAATAGAAAGTATCATAAAAAAATGTTTTTGCGTCATAAGAATACTCCTTTATGGAAACCCGGCGGTATCGTAACACACCACCGGGAGAACATTAATAAGATTGGGAGGGGGATGATACCAGACCGATCCCTCATCAAACTCAATAGGGGTCTTTTTATCCTCATTGAAATCAAAATCCGCGAAGGCAGAACATACTGCCAATTTATCAAAATTTACACCGGCTTTTACACCGACTTTTTGAGCAACCACGGGGTTATAAACATGTACTTTTATACTGTCTTTTATCGCGATATACGTCGTCTCACTGACTGTGAATTCACTCCCTGCCTCTATAATATCATCAGCAGTTTTCAGGGACACTGTTAAACCCGTAGTCGTTTCTTTTTTACGTGCCCAGCAGGTGTGTTTCTCTACTTCAGCATTTGCCTCAATATCTAAGGTCAGTGCTGTATCGTCACCATTATAATATGGACTATCCGTACGGTTTGTGTCTATATCACCAGGCACAAAGTGAGCGTGCACCCTTGGAAAATCATATGAATGCAGACGATAATCTACATACAACACAAAATTATCTCTAAAAGCGGTCACCTTACCAGTTCCTGTAAACAGTTTATCTTCAGTAAAATGACTGAGATTGTGATCATCGGGGGAGGATTTTAGCACTCACATCTTTTGCATCTACGGTGGCGCGCATCTGCCAAGCAGCACCTTTTGTGTCCTCAAGGACCAATATATTCGCCGCTGTATTGTCATTTTAAAAATCGCTGACATTTCACTTTATTAACCTTGCTTTTAGCAGTATATCCTACAAATAAACTTAGTGTCAAGAAAAAAGGGGTAAAGAACCTACCTAAGATTTACCTAAGGATACTAAATTTACCTATATCATTTACGATTGAATCTTTTTGGGTTGCAGTGATATGGTAGATATAGATACCAGGTGCAAGGGGAGCCCCATACTGGTTTGCACCATTCCAACGGAATGTTCCCGGTGCGAATACTTGTTGATGTGACGTGTTATAAATCATCTCACCTATTATCGTATAGATTCTAAGGGACACTTTGTCAGCGGATTGTGACGCAGATAACTGATAGGCAAAATTCATTTCAGACATCATTGAACGGAATGGGTTTGGATACACTCTCGTCTTTGAAAATGCAAAGGGTTCAGGCTCAATCTGTTCCACACTGAATTTGTATGATGCAGTATTGCTGTAATCCGTATCGGATGATACTTTGAAATACAATGTCTGTTGAGTTTTCGACTGATATATTATCTCGTATCCGATTGAGTCTATTGCTTTCTCACCTATAGCAAAAGTCTCTCCATTTTTTGCCTGGAGAGTTAACCTGTAATCCAGGTCTACAGGAAATTCTGACAAGGTAGCACGTACAGAGATGCTACCCGCCGCCTCAACCTTATAATAATCACCAGTGTCTGCTGCATCATAAATGAAGGAATAGTAAGGTTGTCCATATAAGACAGGGAATGCTGTATCTAATGTGTTGTTCGGTTCATAAGTATCTCCATAAGATACAAGTATCTGCATGACCATCCCCTCAGTACCTATATTCGTAATTGATATGCCTGATGATATTCCACTGTTATCACTGCTGTTTGGTAAAGTTCCAGGAGTAAATGCAGTCTGACCATCATCCGCAGAATAAGCAGCACCTTCAGTAACAGTATTGATGTCAATAAATCCAGGATCATCTGGTGTTATACCTAAATGTTCAGGATCATTCGGGTCCTCTAACCATATTTGCTGTGCAGCATCATAGATACCAACGGGACGGACTTGTGTTTCGTCTATATGCCAAATTAGGATACCAGATTCCGGTAGGTATGTGTCAAAAGTTGCCCCCGAGTTTTTATAACGATTTTCTATGAGAAAGAACTCTCTATTGCGTGACGTGTCAGGTAAAGCGGAATTAGTGTTGGCTTGTGCTGATAAGTTTCTTGATTTTGGAATATCTATTTTGAAAAGTTTGTCTGTCTTTGAGGGTAGTTCAAAAGCTGGAATAGAATATTCTCCTCCACCTGTAATATTCACTGGTTCAATCCAACCCAGCCGTCCATTTTCTGGACGCGCGTCAAAATCCCATTTCAGATAACCCATAATGTGACTTGGTGCCAAACCGTTTCCAACACCAGATACCTCAGGTCCCTGGAACGGACCGAATTGTCCCATCAACCCCCATTTATGATCTCTGGCATCTGTAAGGTTCAAACCGTAGACATCTGGTGCCCCGAAGTCATGAAAGAATTCATGGAAATATATGCCTAAGTGAGGTTTATCAAAGTCAGGTTCTTCAGCTACTATTACAGCGGTATCAACTCGAACACCGTCAAGTACAATGTTGATGTTAGGTGTTAAGATCGACCAGATATCATTGGAAACGCTTGTAGTGGCTTCGTCATTCCCAGCATGTATGACAAATACATGGTCAACGATCCCATCTTTATCTCTATCATACTGAGAATAATCAACATACTCATCTACTGCACGACAGGCTTCAGCAATGAGTTCTTGATAACGTTTTACACTTCTCTGCCCTTCACCGTAATAGACCATCGGTTTTTTTGCGCGTATCCACTCATCCCCTGCTGGTAAAACGCCACCAGCAGGACCCGGCTGAACATCCATCTGTTGATATGAGTTTTCACGAAAATAGGTTTTTAAAGACACTCCCGATTCAGCAAAAAGATATTCATTGAATTCCGCACTTGACCTAACCCCTGGCTGGTCACTGAAATCGATTTTTAGTGCAAGCACATATTCAATGCCATCGGGCTGGAGGACTCCCTGTTCCCGAGAAAAACAGCATCCATCTAATGCTTGCATGTATTTTGCCATGCTGAGTTCGGAACTTAAACCGGCAGAACGTTTAGGAACGAATTCTCCAGTGGTAGGATCAACATCAAAATAGAGATAAGGATTAGGGGGGGCAGCATACGTCTGTGATGTAAGTATGAAGAGACATACAACAAAAAAGATCCGTAATACCAACGGTTTATTAATCAAACTCACCACCACATTTCCTACATAAAATGTAAAATTGTATATCTTCCGTATGTGCATGTTGTTTGATAAGGTCAACAGCTTGATCTGGCAATTCAGCTTCACATTTATGGCATTTGTAGAGGGAACCTACATGTTGAGGGAATTTCCTAATATCTCCCCAGATATCATTAAGCCAGTATTTAAATTCCCATGGAAATTCTGTCTCAACCGCCTTTGAAATTTCAACAGCATGGTTAATCAATCTTTGACATTCTTCAAAAGTTGCGGGTTCATAAGGGTGGGGTTCGGTGTAGACAGGAATCGGTTTACCTTCGGCGGCAGTTTCTGGATTGAATCTTCGTGAACGTGTTAACAGGATCTGGTCTAATAGGGTTCCGGGTTCTCTTCCTTTTGACCATAGACGA
>CAZURU010000279.1:0-3028 GCA_964623585.1 uncultured bacterium | reverse complement strand
TAGTATCCTTTGCGTTTCACTGTAAAATAGCCTGGGATTTTTTTGCCAAGTGGGTGTGTTGAGGTGTCCCATATCCACCTATTCCATTTTGAGTTGTCGCCAGGTACAGCCCAAATTTTGATTGCATTTGGACCCCCCTGTTCATCCCAGGGATTTGGTTCAGCATCCTCAATGCCGACCCAATATGAGTCTTGATTACCTGCTTTATAGAATGTGCGTATCCAAACATACCATCTGCCGGTTTTTGGTATGTGCACTTCATAAATCCCTCGAGCATTCCTCGGACTATCTATTGCTTTTCCGCCAGATGCTTCTTTCTCATCTACAATTTTGATGCCGTTGTCAAAATGTGTAGCAGATTCCGCTTCGATGATGAGTGTATTTCTTGGGACACGTATCAATTCCTCCTTGACTTCTTTCTCCTTTTCTTCCGCTTTTTCTAACTCTTCCTCCTTCTCCTCTATGGGTGCTTGGTCCGGTTGAATATAACTGTTTCCGAACCTTTGGCAGGCACGTTCAAACTGTTTTTCTGATAAGTTTGCATCGTAGAAACAATCTCTCACCCCCTTTTTCCAGAGGTCCAGTAGAACGAACAACGCCTTTAGATTGCCATCAGGCCGCTTGCGTGTGCCAACGACGATCGCCATCCCAGTGTCCCGTGAACGGCTAACAAGGCATAAGTGTAGTGGATACTCAGGTGGTTTATTTTTCCTACTGCTGACAAGAAGAGGACTGTAGTATTTGCAGTGATGATCACAACCGGGTATTTTTGCGCGTTTAGCACTACAGCAGTCAGGACAAATAATCATATTCCCAAGTGCTGGACATGCTCGCTTACCATTATTTGAACTGCAAGTTCTACACCTTTGACGTCTAGTACGTTTTCTGGGGGTGAGAAGTCTCTGATGGCGCATGTTCTTCTGTCTTTCACTTTTTCGTATCTACTCGTCATCTATATCAACATCTATGTCAATATTGGGAGTGTTGCTATTAGCCCCTGATGGGTTAACAAGACCTGAAAGGTATTCAGCGATTTTATCCGTGACTTGAACTGCATCTATATCAGCGAAGTCAAAGAGTTCTTTGAGCATAGGTGAGATAGCCCCTGTGTCGAGTAAGGAATTCACAAGGCGCCCCATACTGCTGCGATCCAGTCCCCCTTTTCCATCTGCCCCCATGTCAAGTATTTTGATGCTATCAATGCTCTCAACAGGTCTCATCAGTTGTTCAACAATATCTGGTGCTTCATCAATCAGTTCAAGGATAGCCTCTTGAACGAGGACACGTTGTTCAGCGACATTCCGTGCTTCATATTCAGCCATCTCACCTTGTGCTTTAGCACGGGCTTCAGACAATACCGCATCGGCGAGACGTTCTATCGGTTGTGCTTGTGCCTCTGCACCGATAATAGCGACATCGCGTTGCCATTCAGCACCTCTTACCTGTTCGGTTGCGGTGACTTCCACTTCAGCACCCATTCGTTCCGCTTCGGCAAGCAGTTGTTCCTTTTCTGCAAGCGCTGTGAGTTGCTGTTTATTTGCCACGTCAATTTTTCTATCTTCATCTGTGAGTGCCACACGTAATTCTTGGTTGATGCGTGATTGTTCTACTACCAACATCTTTTCAATTTCAACAAGTTCCACTTGTCGGTTTTGGTCAATTTGTGCTGTTTCCACGACAAGGTTCTTTTCAATCTCACGTTGTTGTACTTGTTGTTCTTGAGCGAACTTAGCAGTCTGAACAACCAAGTCACGTTCAACATCACGGAGTTGCACGCCCTCTTCTTGAGCGATTCGTGCTTTTTCTACCATCAACTCTTTCTCTATATCCCGAAGTGCGATTTCCTGTTCCTGTGAAATCTTTTCTAATTGAACAGTGAGCTGCTGTTGTATTTCTGCAAGTTGAACGACTTTGGATTGGTCAATCTGTGCTGTTTCCACGACAAGGTTTTTCTCAATTTCACGCTGTTCGACCTGTTGTTCCTGTGCAAATTTGGCAGTCTGAACAGCCAATTCTTGTTCTACTTCTCGTAATTGGATGCCTTCTTCTTGAGTGATACGAGCACGTTCAATTTCCAACTTCATCTCGTTTTCGCGTACTTCAATGCTTTCTTGCATCTCAAATTGGAATTTAATCGTTTCAGCATCTCGGTCAGCGGCATAGATTGCGATATTTTTCTGTTGATCAGATTTACCCCATTCTCTACTCTGTTCTAATTCATACTCTTGCAGGTCTTTATCAACATTAATTTGGTAGATTGCAACCTCTTTTTCACGTTCAATCCGTTCTTTTTCTCGTTCTTGGTCAGCTGTGATTTCTGTAATATCACGGATACCTATTGCATCAAACCTGTTAGTAGGATCAAACATCGTAATTGGTGTTTGATCAACCCGTATGATGGAAACAGTATCAAGTGTCAAACCATTGTGTTCCTTCAAATTTTCACCGCAAGCATCTAAGACTTTATCAGCAAATTCAATACGTTTTTGAAGTAGATCTTGTATTTGACTCTCTGCTGCGACACTTCTCAAAGCACCATCCAACATAGGCTCAATCAGTTCACGTATAGTTTCTGGTGTCATTGATTTATCCCCGAGTGCCTGTGCAGCTTTCAATATATCTTCTTCTTTAGGATCAACCTTTAAATAGAAAACGACTTCAACGTCGGCACGGTTGAAATCGTTTGTAATCAAGGAGTCAGATGTTTCTCTAAGGACTTCAAGTCGCATTGTATTGAGTGAGACCTCTTTTATCTCATGGATAATGGTATTAACCCAGAGACCTCCAGTTATGCGTATTTTTTCTTTTGCCCCCCCAGTTCTGACCAGAGCTACATCTGCCTTCGGTATCCTGTAGCGGATCACAGACCCTACGAATGCAGCTAAACCTGCCACGAATACGATGGCAATCACACCCATCCATTGCAGGACATTTGACTGGTTATCTTCACCTTCGTCCGCACTTGCAATAAGTCTATCGTAAGCGAAATATCCGATAACACTTACGACAACAATTAAAAATATGACGG
>CAZURU010000278.1:0-7220 GCA_964623585.1 uncultured bacterium | reverse complement strand
TGGATTATTGACCAACAGACCAACGAAGTGCATCTCGTCTCTTTTGAAGGAACAATAAAAAAGACACTTAAGACAGGTTCCGATAAAGGTAGCGGTATAACATACACAGGCACAACTCTCTGGCTTGCGTCTACCTATAGTTGTGAAATCTTGTCAACTGATCCAGAAACTGGGGAAACACTTGCACCTTATGATACACCCGGAGCAGGAGAGACAGGGGCACACGGTTTAGAATGGCGCGACAATAAACTCTGGATCGCTGTCCCACCCTCTGCTACGATATATCAGGTTGATGTTGATAACGCTTTCAAGGTGATTCATACGATCCCAGCTCCTGACGATAGACCGCACGGCATCGCATGGATTGGAGATAACCTCTGGTGCGTTGAGACGAACCATCGCGCAATTTATCAGCTTAATCCAGAAGATGGCAGTCATATTGATAAGATTGAAATACCTGAACCGCACCCTGAACCACACGGCATGACATATTGGGACGGATATTTCTGGTACTGTGATGCACATACAACCGCTGTCTGCAGAGTAGCATTATCAACATGATGACTGATGGACGTATACTCAATATGGGGAAAAACTGCGCAGCGATGAATATGGCTGTTGATGAAGCAATTCTCATCTGCCAGAAAGAGAAACCAAACCCAACGCTGCGATTTTATGATTGGACTAACCCAGCATTTAGTTTTGGATATTTTCAAGATATTAATGCTGAAGTTGATGTAGAAGCATGTCGTGTAGAGAGCATTGAATTAGTAAAGCGAATAACTGGGGGCGGTACAGTAGTGCATGGATGGGATTTGACCTATACACTGGTTTTACCCCGACACAATGCTGAAACTTCTGTATCTGATATGTATAAGAGAATTGGAAGTAGTCTTGTAAACGCATTTGAAAAACTCTCTATTCCTGCAGAATGTTACGCTGCAAGGGAACAGTCTGAATCTGGCGAAAACATCTGTCTTACAAATCCTGCTGAGTATGATGTTATGTGTAAAGATAAGAAACTCGCTGGTGTATCAGTAAGACGGAATCGGAATGGGATTCTATTTCAAGGCTATATATCATTGGATATTCCACCTGTCCCTGTTCTAAAACGCGTTTCAAAAATACCTGAAGTTCAACATAAGGTGTTGGATAATGCCACTGCGATCAAAACTGAAGGTCGCTCTATATCCAGAAATGTTCTCATCAAAACAATCTGTGAAACATTTGACATTGGTATTACGTTTAATTCAGGAAAACTATCAAGTGTAGAGAAGACACAAGCAGGGACCCTGGTTAACGCTAAGTATGCTACCACTGAGTGGAATTTTCGCTCAAAATGACTCCTTCTACTATTCAGAAAAGACGGCACTCGGAGAATGCCTACTACTATTAAGAGCATAGGAAATTCCAAAATTAACATTTATAGTGACAGTAACTATACGCAACCGATATAGAGTTTTAATTGTATTAAGATACCTTGGAGGGATACAATGGACCCGCTATGTTTAGAACACTGTATAACCGAATCGGAGAAACAACAGTTTGAAGACAATGGATATTTTGTCGTTGAAGATGCTGTTCCACAGGAGATTGTTGAGAAGTTGACTGTTGCATTTGACCGTGTTGGTGCAGAGCATTTGGGAAAAGATGAACTGCCACATGACAAACGTTTCAATATGCTTGACTTCGTTGGTAAGGACGACATTTTTATAGAGATGTTGGATTGGTATACTACGTTTCCAAAGGTGTGGGGAATTTTGGGTTGGAATGTGAAACTCTATCATTCACACATGATTGCACTGCCACCCCTCCCACCAAAAGAACGTGATAAAATAGGACGACTTGGATGGCATCAAGATAGTGGAAGACTCAACATAGAATTGGAAGGGGACCCCCGTCCTCGGGTTTCCCTAAAGGTTGCTTACTTTCTAACTGATACTTCAGTTCCAGGACGCGGCAATTTTTCTGTGATACCGGGCAGTCAGAAATACAATTCAGTAAAAATGCCAGACGATGACAAGGCAGACCCTGAAAACGCTACACCTGTCTTCGCTAAACCGGGTACAGCAGTCTTTTTCGACCGTAGACTGTGGCATGCAGTAGGACGTAATACCTCTGACATCATGCGAAAGGTGCTGTTTTATGGATATAGTTACCGCTGGTTGCAACCGAGAGATGATATGACAGTGGAACACTATATGGATAAATCTGATCCAATACGACAGCAGATTTTAGGTAAGAGTACCGGCGGGATGGGTTATACATCTCCTGGAGATGCAGATGTCCCGTTACGTGCATGGATTAAGGATAATCTTGGGGCAGAAGCGGTTGCTCATTAAAGGTTTTCAAAAGAGAAGGATGGCAGTACAAAATTTGTGGATAAAAAAGGAAATTTCATGTTTCTGACACTCAAACAAGCAAGCCAATGGGCTTCCGACTACATCAATAAGAACGTCACCACGGCAAACATCTCCTACCTGATTCAATATGGACATATTGAATCTAAGCTTGAAAAGGGAGTTACCTTGATTCCTTTGGAAAGTCTTGAAGAATACTATGAGCAGAATAATAGAGAAAAACGATGGAGAAACGAACTCGGTGATGACCTAAATTGGGCATTGTCTTTTGAGAAGTTCAAAGAAGCAGAAACGACTAAACATGTCCATCGCCTACATCCTTACAAAGGTAAATTCATACCGCAATTGGTAGAATACTTTTTAAATGGACATATTGACGATTATAAAAAGGAAGCATATTTCCATGCGGGCGATATTGTACTTGATCCGTTTTGTGGCAGTGGAACAACGTTGGTGCAAGCCAACGAACTCGGTATGCATGCAGTTGGGATTGATGTGTCTGCTTTTAATGCTTTCATAAGCAATGCAAAGGTAGGCACATTCAACTATGTTCAGCTATACGATGAAGGAAAGAAAATAACAGCATCACTTAAGAATCGTGTTGCCCGGTCTGGTATAATCGCGTTTGAAAGTCAACTTGCTGAAAAACTAAAAGAATTCAACAATAAGTACTTTCCGACTTCATTCAAACGAAAAGTGAGAAATGGTGAAATTGATCAGAAAAAGTATGGAGCTGAGAAGGAACTTGCTTTTTTAGATACATACTCTGAATTGATTTCTGAGCATCATATTGATTTACAGATGCCAAAGGATTCTGCTCGTTTTATGAAACAGTGGTATCTGCCCGGAGTCAAAGCAGAGATAGATTTTGTCAACAGCGAAATACGTAAAATAGAAGACACATCTACACAGAATGCTTTGAGACTAATCTTAAGCAGGACGATTCGTTCTTGCAGGGCTACAACGCACGCGGATTTAGGAACTTTACGAAGACCTGTTACGACAACCTACTATTGTAGGAAGCATGGCAAAATATGTAAACCGATCTTTTCAATTTTAGGGTGGTGGGAAAGATATAGTAAAGATAGTTTGCAAAGATGGATTGAATTCAGTAAGATAAAGACAGATACATTTCAACATTGCATTACAGGTGATTCTCGAACGATTGATGTTTTTAAGATGTTGGGTCAAAAAGATCCCAAATTCACTAAGGTTGCTGAAAAACAAAAGATCAAAGGTATCTTTACGAGCCCTCCTTATGTTGGTCTCATCAACTATCATGAGCAACATGCTTATGCTTATGATTTATTCGGAATTAACAGATTAGATGAATTAGAGATAGGTCCATTGTTTAGAGGAAAAGGTAAAGAAGCAAGAGAATCATATATACAAGGCGTTGCGCAGGTCTTCAGAAACTGCAAGCGTTTTTTGCAGGACGATTACAATATCTTTGTTGTAGCAAATGATAAATTTAATATGTATCCGACTATTGCTGAAATGGCAGGTATGCACATTGTTAATCAACATAAGCGACCTGTCTTAAACCGGACAGAAAAAAACAGGGAAGCTGCGTATTCAGAAACGATATTCCACTTAAAGGATAATGAAAATAAAGTATGAACTCACAACGTAAGACAATGATTACGCAAATGATAAAGAATTGCATGCGTGAAAAGTTTCAATCATACAATCCTGAAACAAGTTCTATGCCATTTCATTATCGTTTACTTGGCAAGGATAGAATGGCTTTATATTCTTTCATTCATTCTTTGAACACAAGGTTTGGTACATCATTTTATGAACCGGTAGCAGTTGCGTTAGCAAATGGTAGATATAGAATGGCAAAAACTCAAGTAAAACCAGCTGATCAAATCAGTTCGGAAGCACAAGTCCGAATCCAAACAATTATAGATGGACTGAGAACTGCTGAAAGAGACCCAAATAAAGTTTTGGAAATACAAGAGATTAGAAAGGTTTGCAGAACTGGCTCTCTTGATAAAGTAAAGTTGACAAGAGTAGATATATGGTTAGAAAACAACGAAGGTGAATTGTTCTTATTTGACCTAAAAACAGTGAAACCAAACAAAGGTAATTTTAGAGAATACAAACGCACCCTTTTGGAATGGACTGCAGCAGAATTAGCACGTGATCCTAAAGTAACTGTTAATACAATAATTGGTATCCCCTACAATCCTTATGCACCAGACCCCTATGAAAGATGGACCCTTAGAGGTATGTTCGATTTACAACATGATATATTAATTGCCGCTGAACTCTGGGATTTTATCGGCGGAGAGGGAACGTACACAGAACTTTTGGATGCTTTTGAACAGGCAGGCATTGAGTTAAGAGATGAAATTGACAAGTATTTTAAACAATTCAGCTAATCATGTCTAATATTCAAGGTATAACGATGACACACGTCGGAAACTCTGATTACCAATCACCTCTCCTATCACCCCAGAGATGCGTTTTCACGACCTCTTCATTTAATTCAGTTCCCCAACCCGGACCTGTAGGTATTTTCATATATCCGTCAACGATTTCTGGGACATGTGTCGTCAGATCATCTTTCCACGGTACGTCGTCAATATCCACTTCCATAATCCGCACATTCGGCAGGACAGCACACAGACTCGCGCTAATAAATGTTGCAAGATGACTGTAATAGTTGTGCGGCGCGACATTGAACTGATAGACTTCAGCTAAATCTCCAATCTTCTTTGATGGTGAGAATCCATTCCAAGGTACATCAACCATAAATACGTCGGCAGCGCGAGATTCAAAATATGGGATATATTCTCGCATATAGTATAGATTCTCACCTGTGCATATTTTAGTCGTTGTGGAATCTTTAATCTGTCGAATTGCCTCGTGATGGTACATATCAATTTCTAACCATAGCAGATTGTACGGTTCTAACATCTGTGCGATACGCATACATGCCTCAGGTTTAAAATTGAAATTCAGGTCAAGGTTTAGTCCAACATCAGGTCCAATGGCATCTCTGAAAGTACTGATAAGCGTTTCAATGTGACAGAGGAGTACAGCCGATACATTTCCATCAGTCGTGCCAAGTCCTCCACCAAAACCGCTGAAATAGACAGCTGCAGGTTCTCCCGGTATAACAATATTAGTTTTGAGTGCGGTGAAACCTTTTTCAACGACCTCATGCCCTAATTCTGTGATGTCCTGCATCGTTCTGAGTGGTGGAACACCGATAAGTTCATAATTCCTCACCCGTGAAGACCCACAATGCGACCAGTATACTCTCACTTCATCACGGGTTGGTCCCCCAAAGAGTTCTACAACTGAAATATCTAATGTTTTTGCTTTTATATCAACCAGAGCCAACTCAATTCCTGCGATTGCTTTTGCTGCAATTCCACCTGGACTCTGCCGAGAACCGCGAATCATGTCCCAAAACAGCATCTCATAAGCACAGGGATCGCGTCCGATCAACAACGAAGTTAAATCTTTGATAGTGCCGACAACACCGTTCGGATTCCTACCGTCGCTACATTCTCCGTAACCTGTGACACCTTCATCAGTTTCAACTTTGACAAAAATCCACGGTCTCCATCCACCATCTACAACATAAGTTTCTATATTTGTGATCTTCATTTCGTTGATAGACCTTCCTGTTAACCCCTTCTTGTTACACCAAGGGAACCATCTCTCCTTGTTCAGCTGATTTTTGTAAAGCACTGCAAATACGCATTGTGTCTACTGCGAGATCTGACCATTCAGGTTCAATGTTATTAGATTGCACGATTGAAGAGAAACGTTCAACCATGTTAACCTCTTGTATACAATGACCCGTTTCATGTTTTACATTATCAGGACCGTGTATCCAAAACCTTGCAGTGTCTGGCGAAGTGGGAACAGTGAAATCATCACATACCAATGATGCTTTAGTTCCGGCAACCTCAAACCATTTTCGTAGACTCGTATCAAATCCACAATCCAGTGTTGCGATCTGGTCGTTCTCAAACCACAAGATACCTGACAAGTTGAAGTCTACTCCTACTTTGTACCTTGCAGTCGCGTAAACCTTTGTTGGCACTTCTTCGAATGCCCACAGGATCGCTCTTACACAATAGTAGCCGAGGTCTCCAAGGCTGCCGCCTCCGAGTTCCGGTTTTGCGCGGATATTGTTGGTTGGGATTGTATTCCAATTAAATGTGAAGGCAGCCGTGACTCTCCGTAGATCACCTAAATTCGCAAGTTCCTGTTTCATCAGCGTTGTCCGTTCATGATGCACCCACATGACACCATCCATCAATTGCACGCCGTTTTGGTGACATGCGTCCGCCATAAGGATTGCTTCATCGGTAGTTACTGACAACGGTTTCTCACAGAGCACATGTTTGCCGTGTTCTGCTGCTCTGATTGTCCATTCCGCGTGCATAGAAGGGGGAAGTGGAATATAAATGGCATCTAATGAAGAATCTGAGAGGAGTTCTTGATATGTTCCATAAGCAACTGGGACACTGTGTTTTTTTGCCCACGCAGTTGCACGTTCATGAGTGCGACTTGCTATTGCGATCAATTCCGCGTTCTGAGCGAGGTTAATTGCTCGTGCTAATTTTGAAGCAATATTGGCTGTGCTGAGTATTCCCCATCTGACCCGTTCTTTTGTTGTGTTCATAGAAAACCTCATAGTATTTTGACATTCTATCATTCCCAATTCTTTCATACTATACAACATAGTTGGAATTTATTCAAGTCACTTTTTTCTATAAACATATCGTCCCTACGGGACTGAAGATAGGTGGGGTATGCATTTTTCTATAAACATATCGTCCCTAATAAAGTTAAAGAAAATATTTGGGTAATTTGGCGAGGTTAGGAAACCTC
>CAZURU010000277.1:0-7274 GCA_964623585.1 uncultured bacterium | reverse complement strand
GAGTATGGAAACCGGCTAAATTGCAAAAATCTCAAGTCCAAAACGACTAATTCCGAAAAACAATTCACAAAAATGAATAGTCTAAAAATCTCAAAAAACTTGACATGAGAAGTATATTAAGGTATATTTATTGTTGCCATGCTGTAAGAAATACACAAAAACCACAAAAGAAGAATAATTTCATGAAACTGAGTTCGCAAGATTATACCAAGTTAATAGTATGTCTTTTAATGACGATGGTTTTCTCGCCGTTGGTTGTGGAGACGGGATAGTGTATTTGTGGAATGTGAAAACCCGAAAACTCATCAAAAGACTCGAAGGACATTGGTATGATGCCATCACGAGTGTTTCTTTCATTGACGATAACCGTCTCCTTGCTGGTAGTAGTGACGGCACGGTACGTTTGTGGGATGTGGCAACTGAAAAACACATAGCACTCACAGGACATAAGGAACCTGTTGGGGGTGTATGTTTTAGTCCAGATGGCCAAATTCTTGCCAGTGGAAGGTGGGACAAGACGGTATGTTTGTGGAATGTAAAAACCGGGAAACTCATAAAAACTCTCATAGGACATACAAATCATGTCAATAGAGTTTTGTTCAGCTGCAATAACCGGATTCTCGCAAGCGGTAGTGATGATAAATCGGTATGTTTGTGGAATGTAACAACCGGAGAACCCATAAAAACATTCATAGGTCATACGGGTGCTGTCTACGACGTGAGTTTTAGTTCAGATGGGAACACAGTTGTTAGCGGTAGTGAGGATGGGACAATGCTCCTATGGGAAGTTCCACATTCTGTTGTTCGGTATCCTAATATCAACCCTCGTAAAATTTACGGCAATTGGAGGTCCGGTTGGGCTTTAGATATCCATACGATCTCAAGTCGTCCTTTACAGGACAGAGGATATGATACTGATAGAACTGAATTTGGTGAATTAGTTTTTCAGGTAAAATATCGCCATGATAGAAGCAAGATTCAACAGATAGCAGAAACTGCGACTGAATTTATCAAAGAAAGTTTTACGGTTGATGGATACGCTGTTCTTCCTTATACTGCGGCTATCATCCCTATTCCACCTTCAGATATGAATAGGACTTTTCAACCCGTCACTGAAATTGCGAAAGCAATAGGAAAACTACTGAATGTACCAGTTAGAACAGACTATTTGACGAAGGTAAAACGGACTATACCCCTTAAAAATATCCCCGACGTAGAAAGTAAACGTGAACAACTGAAAGATGCGTTTGTTGTCCAAACCCAAGATTTCAAAGATCGGTGTGTGTTGTTGTTTGATGATCTTTATGATTCGGGAGTGACTTTAACTGAAGTTTCCAAAGTCCTCTATGAGCAGGGTGGCGTCCGACATGTGCTCGTCCTAACGTTAACCAGAACACGGACAGGCAGAAGTTGAGGATGCAGATTTTTGTAATCTTAAAGTTCACTAATAGAAGGATAAAAATATGAAAATTAATAGAGATTATTTTTGGTTTCGTCTTTTTAAGACAAGGGGTATTGGCCCAAAATCTCTTACATCAATTGCCAAGATGTTGGAAACACAGCAGCTTGGCCCTGAAATGTTGCCGCGTAAACAAAACGACCTTTCAGCACAATTTCCAGGATTGGCGAAAATTTTGAAGGGTAAAATTCGTGAAGAGGATAGAGAGAAAGTGTTAGAGGAGTATGAGCAACTTAAAAATTTGGGAATTGAAATTATATATCCAGGGCATTCTGATTTTCCACGTAATCTTCTTGAAATCTCGCCTGTGTTATTTGTTGAGGGACAACGAAAATACCTTACTACAGATAGTGTTGCAATCGTCGGAGCAAGGAATGTCTCTGGTAAGGGTATTGGCGTAGCAAGAAAGTTAGCTCGTGATCTTGCTTGCACAGGCATAAATGTCGTTTCTGGATACGCTAAAGGGGTAGATTCTGAAGCACATTTAGGGGCATTAGAAGCTGAAGGGACAACAACAATAGTGCTGCCTTACGGTATCAAGGAATTGCAGCAGAAAAAGTCGTTTAAGGAGTTTGACTGGAAACGGGATGTGTTGGTGGTGTCACAATTCGACCCTTCTGCAAAGTGGTTAGCAAGTAACGCAATGATTCGGAATAAACTTGTATGTGCACTCTCTAAAGCAGTTGTAGTGATTGAGTCGGGACCTGAACGTGATGAACGAGGTAAAATGAGCGGGACCTTCAATGCTGCAAAAACGGCACTTGACATGGATCTACCGCTTTTTGTCCTTGACCCGGGTTTTCTTGACAATTCACCACGTGGCAATGCAGAGTTGATCGCACTAGGTGGAAACCCTCTCGATGCAGTTAATGGAGCAGGACAAATTGATAAATGTATCTCCATCAAAATGAAAAAATCTATCAAGACTGCAGAACATAATTCTGTTGAACAATTACTACTTCCGATTGATACGAAATAGATGGCGTGGGATACAGACTTCGTCCTACAGTCTTAAAATTTTCACTCACTTTGAATCAACTTAAACTTATGCGCAGCTTCTTCTGCACCAACAAAACGACTGTATATTGCGACGTGACTCAGCTTGCCTTCCCAGTTTCTACCGCCACTTGCTTCATCACCGAAAATGAGGGGGTATAACTCCCAATTGCTAAAGTCACCTTGAATTCCGCTGCTGCAATGGACTAACTCTCCATCAACATAGCAGTAAACATTTCCAGTAAAGTAACTAACGATGACATGCTTCGGTTTTTTTGGTTCAATTTTGCCGAAGAAAAATTCTCCTACGATGCCATTTTCATCAGTTTGCTCTGTGCGGATTCTCATGGCAAAACGGCTCCCGTCTTGTCCAAATGTAAAGTTCCGATGGTTAATGTCCTTTGAAGCAGTTATAATTCGCGCAGGGTTACCCTGCTCCAGATTATCCGTTACTACCAAACATTCAATCGTCAATTGATTGCTGTGCTGACATGCTGCAAGGAGTTTATCATTCACATTTTTAGCTATGAATGAGCCACCTGTCAAGTCCATTTGTCCGTTTTCAGTAATTAATGCGTTGTCCCGTGGTTCAATTTCATTGCTATCCTCCAGCGCACCGTGCCAAAAAAATACAAGTCCATCGCGTGAACCGGGGAATTCTGTGTGAGTCCCGATGTCTGTTGGTGTCTCTGGTAAGACGTTGATTGTGAGGGCAGTTGTTGATATTGCGCCTTCCGCGTCGGTGACTTGGAGTGTGGCATTGTATTGTCCAAGTTTTTCGTAGACGTGTGTTGGATTGAGTTCATCCGATGTTGTACCATCTCCAAAATTCCAATGTTGTGTTAAATCATCAGCTGCCGAGAATGCGACGGTAAGTGGTGCGCTGCCTTGGACGACATCTGCAGATACGTTTGCATCGGGTCGCAGTTTCTCCCCTGGTGCGTAGGGTGTAAAACGGTAAGCATAATCGCTGTGTGTTGAAGTGAACGTGTATTCCCCAGGCTGTGCTGTTCCGATAGACTGTATTTTCATGTTCCACGTATCAACCCCATCAATTTTATAGGGTCGGTCTCCGTGCAGTCGTATCGTGATCGTCTGCGGCTGTGTAGTATAAACAAGATAATACTCTCCTTGTTTTGCGAGGATATACCGTCCTTTATCATCGCCGATCGGTTCAAGCGTATTGAACGGTGGTGCGTCTGCCATAAAATCCTTAAGAAATGCTATTCGCGAGGGACTTTCACCGTGTAGTATACCTCCCTTTGACCACCAAAGAAGGTCTTCGGGATGTTTGTATGTCTCTCCGTGTCCGACATAGCATCCTGAAACAGTTCCTGCCCAAAAGTGTTGTACCATCTGCTGTGCGGTAATGTTTCCCCATCGTTTTGGAATATTACCTTCATAGCGGCATTCATCGTAAATAACAGGTTTGCCGTATCGGTTGCGATAGAGAATACCTTCTGCCATGTTAATAGTTTGGATACTGGTGTGCGTCACCCAAGGTTTGCTGTGGTCATACCAACCTCTACAGTTGTGGATCCCACGCAACCTTTGGTACGGGTCGTGATCACGGATTATCTGAAAAAACCGATCCCAATCGGATAACTCTTTCGCAGGCATGAGGTCATACTCATTCGCCAAAGACCACCACACATTACGGAAAGCTGCTAAACGTGCTACTGCATAACGGATATAGCGGTCATCGCTTTCAGCATCCATATTCTCAAAATCCCATCGGTCATAAGTGTGAAAGAGAATAATATCTGCTTCAATGCCAAGGTTTAACAGGTCTTGTACACGCTTTTCAAAATGCTGCCAGAATTCAGGATTAAATCTTGTGAAGTCCCAATCTTTCAGAGGTTTCCCTTCATACGGATAGTATTCAGGTTCATTCTTGTTGTAAGAATAATCTTTTGGAAAAATGCACATCCGCATCTTGTTGAAGGGAGCATCGACAAGGGTTTTGAGTGTCTGTTCCTCTATTGCATCACCTTGATGTGCCCAAGCATAACACGTTGTGCCAAACTGATGATACGGTGTGCCATCGGCGTATTGTAGGTAGAAATCTTTATGCACTTGCACAGGTCCGTGGTTTCCCTTAGACGGTTCAATACACGTAAATTGACCTGTTTTACCGTTCAGTTCAGGGGTACTACTTTTTGTTGTGTAAGTCCATTCTCCAAGCGCATCGGGACTAAATCGGACTTTATACACGCCGTTTCCATCGTAAAACCCTTGCGGTTCAAAAGTACGATCGTCTTGTTTAAATTCTGCTGTCAATTCGACGTCAGTGAAAGGATTTCCTGTGTCAGGTCCGTTTAATGTCAATTCAAATATTCCCCAGCGTTCAATCATATTCACCTCTAAATATTTTTGTGCATTCACGGTAGTTGTTATACTTAGAAAAAGAGCAGCCGTGAAAATTATTATTGGTAAGATGTATCTTGCCATTTTTCCTTTCCATTAGGCGAGGTACAAACTTTTAATTTATCCGTTTTGTTTCCGTTGCATTTCGGTGCGAATACCCGCCACCGTATCGTTAATCTGATTGTTTGTGTAGTCACGAAATCCGTACTTGCGTGCGTTGTTCTTAATGTAGGCACCACACAGATGGTATCCGACCCATTGTGGAATATCCCAGAGCGCGTTCATCACTTGGCGATATGGGTTACATCGTGCAAGCGGTCCGCTGTCGGGGGCCAGCCGGTATCACCGTGGGCGCGTATATGTCCCGCCGCGTCTGCCAGCAGAACAGGTTTGTCTGCGAAGTCTGCCCAGTGCCGTATCTTCGTGGTGATATTCTCTACTGTCCCAAAACATTGAAAACTGAGTACATCGACGTAGGGCAGTGCCGCATGGGCTACCTCTGATGTGCTTCGGTGAAAGGTAGCAGGTGGCAGTAAGGCATGTCCGCCCATTGGTATTCTTCATAAGTAAAGGGTCGCGAATGGCGATGGTAACCTTGTGTGATAATTACGGCCTCTTGGGTCCAGCCAATCGTGTTAAAGCCCCAATTCCGCAAGTCATTGGCGACTTTGCGTAGCCAATGTTCATGGGGCTGTTGCCGAACTCTCGGTTCCACACATCGTCCGAGTCTGTATACCGCAACGCTGCCGAGTCTATATGGTTCATGCCGATGTACCAGAATCGCGTACCTTCCGGTGTGATGAACCACCAACGTCCATCTCGCTTCTCAATCGTATAACAGTCTGCCATTCTGGTGATGTTCCTTTCATCATCCTCTGAATCACTTAATCTTCATCCCTCATCCGTATCATACTGAACCTATAAAGTTACCGCTTTCCCAGTTCTTGCACATTCATAGATCGCCATGTTGAGTTCAACTGAACGTCTCCCTTCATGTCCATCAACAGCAGGCGTTCCATCTTCATGAACAACCTGTAACATATCTTGAATAACATTACCAGGGTAGGGTGGTAGTTCAATCTCTGGTTCTTTACCATCCGTGAATTGCCAGATGTCAGGACCAACACCAACAATACCGTCTTGTCCATGAACATGAATCATCGTTACATTTCCACCGGGATAAGTCGTTGTTGTCAAGACATGTCCAAGTGCGCCGCTTTCAAATTCTAAGATAGCGGATGTCATATCCTCTGTCTCACAGTTTTCATGATCATATACATCAAAATGTGCACCGATGACACGTTTAACAGGACCCATAAACCACAGCATCAGATCAATGGAATGCACACCTTGATTCATAATAGAGCCACCCCCATCAAGTTCCCAAGTGCCGTGCCACCCGACGTAGTAGCTATCAGGTCGTTTCCATTTCATACGTAGTTCACACAGAATTGGTTTTCCGAGTGCCCCTTGATCAAGCGCAGTCTTAATCTTTCTGTTATTTGTGCCATACCTTTCGCTAAAATCAACAAGCAATTTTACGTTGTTATCTTCACAGGTTTTAATCAGTGAATCACAGTTCTCAAGGCTCACATCCATCGGTTTAGTCGTGATCACATGTTTGCCGCGTTTTGCAGCCTCTTCACCGAACTTACCGTGCAATCCACTCGGCGTCATAATCATACCGACATCAATGTCATCACGATCAAACATCTCCAGTGCATCTTCGTGACTGTCACATCCGAACTTCTCTTCAGCAGCCTTACGACGTTCTGCCTTCAGATCAGCAACAGCAACAAGTTCAGCACCTTCTGTGCCGTGAATCATACCAGCACGATTCATACCCATACCTAACCCCACAACACCGAAACGTAAATTGTTAGCCATTTTAAATATACTCCTCTTATTATTTCATAAAATCAAGATGTAATACTTAGTCTTCCAGCATTGCCTCTTATCTTGGGCGAATTCTGAAAATCCCGGTCAATCTTCTTCTTGCTCTATTCTAACAAATCTACCGATTTAGTGCAAGCACTCAGATTGTGTGGGGTATGTAAAGTTTATGCACAGAAGATTCATGAGTATATCTGCCTCCTCCGCGCTTTCCGTGATTCTGACAGATTACACGTCAGAATCGCAGAAGGCACGGAGAACACAGAAAAAAAGGGTTTTGCTAAAATCCTCTATAATCGTCAATTTAGCGATTCCCAAGACCATGCTTGTAGCACATTCATCCTTGATTGTGCTTCTTCCATCCATCCCCTCTTCCATCCTTCCACCCTTCTATCCTTCTATCCTTCCATCCTTCCATCTTCTTTCTTCCACCCATCCATCTTGATACATCTGTAGCACATTTTAACTTGACAAATGTATCTCTATATGTTACAGTGACATTATGTAATACCAATTTTAATTATTATTCTTCCATTCTTCCGTAGGTTGGGTTGAGGAA
>CAZURU010000276.1:2368-7279 GCA_964623585.1 uncultured bacterium | reverse complement strand
TTATACCCAACGGTGTGTCCTTCAGCCACCAACACCTTCGTGATACGTCTATATCCATACGTCGGATACGCCGCCGCTAATCGCTGTATTTCGGCACGCAGGACATCTTCAGAGGCGTCGCTCTTCGGTTGATAATAGAAGGTGCTCTTGTTGAAACCCAGCGTCTGACAAATCTGCCGCATCGAATACTCCTTGCGCAACGTCTCAACGAGACAGCGCTGTTGAGAAGGTGTCAATCCAAGAAACTCAATGCTTTTTTTTGGATCTCCAGTGCCAGTGTCAACCGTCCAACGAGTTGCTCAAGTTGAGCGATCCGCTCCGCTGATTCGCTTGACGGCTTATCTGCCGACTCAAAGAAGGTTTCGGCATTTTCAAGAAGTTGGCGTTTCCATGTTGAAACTTGGTTTTCGCTGAGGTTATGACGTCGACACAGTTCTGCCTGTGAAGTTTCACCGTGGAGGGCCTCAAGCACAACTTCTGCTTTAAACTTAGGTGTGAATCTTCTGCGTTTCGCCATCGGAATGCTCCTTTCAAATATAGATTATCATTGTAGCACAATCTTATATTAGAGAGTGGTCTAAATTTCCTGTGGCAGTACAATTTGGTTGAATGGAGCAGAAGAAATTTTTAAAAATAAAATCCAAAAGTGGATCCCCCATCTCAAGAAATTGTCGCCACGTTCTGATAAAATCATTCTGACATACGAAAAAGGTAAATTTTAATTTGCAAAAACATGGAGAATATGCTATATTTTAAGAATAATGCCTTACTTATCTTTGGCAACTTGTTTCATCAAGAAAGGTGATCGTCAGCAAGTCTTGAAAAGTGAACATACTGTCTACTTTCATTTCAAAATTGAGTGGTTAAACGTGCTGTTTTAGTCTGTACAATATTTCTGTTTCAAGTTCAACTATCTTTAAAACAGACAGAAATTCAAACTCATTGAGGATTAATATGAGTATCATAGTATTGAGTGACTCTAACGATAGTATTAACGATGTATTAGGTGTTGAGTATATATACGAGGTTCCACTTTACCAAAGGCGTTATGTTTGGAATGAGACGAATTGGCAAACACTTTGGGACGATATTCTTGACCAAGAAAAGATAGATCCCGCTGGACAAGAGGAAGGGCATGAAGGGCATTTTACAGGCCCCATGGTAACTCGTTGCGTTGATGAAGAACAAAATAGGTATGAAGTGATTGATGGCCAACAACGTCTCACAACTCTCGAAATTATCTTTTGCGTCATTAGAGATCTATGCAGTGGGCTTTCAGACTTATATGATGAAGCCACGATAGATGACGCTGAGCAGCATGTATTATATGATCCTAACGATCAACGTATCCCAAAACTCATCCCGACAAAATACGACAGATCAGCATTCCAAGGAATAGTCAACAAACAATATGGTCAAAGGATCCACGAGGCATTTGATGAAAACGCAAAAGAACTAAATGACGATAAATTAGAAGAAATTATATCAGAAGTATTTGACCAAAAACAAATTAGCCGTAGTATCCTTGATGCCTATAAGTATTTCTATGAGGAGATTAGGAATCATCTCCAGGGGAACCCCGATACAACAGCATCTAGCCTAATCAACGCTATAACATCTGACTTTAAACTCATTCACCTAACGCTTGGTGATACTGAGCAAGCGGAAAAGGTATTTGAATCAATCAATGCGACAGGACGTTTACTTTCAAATTTTGATTATCTGAGAAACAATCTGTTTTTACGAGCCAGAAAATTGGGAATAGATGAGGAGTCGGGGGAGTTTTATAGAGATCTCTATTATAATGATTCAAATTACTGGCCCTTTGAAAACGAATCTAATTACTGGGATCGTGAAAAATTAGAGTCATTTCTCCAGGCGTTTCTCATGGCAAGATGGAATCCAGAATGCTTCAAGAAAGAAGATGTCAAATCATTTGAAGAATATCGAAAGTATAGCAAATCGTTAGAAGACGAGTGCCCAAGGGTTGAAGATAGAATCCCATATGAATTTAAAGAATTAAGCCAATGGGCAAGTTCCTATCGAGGGTTACGAGCTGACCAAAATTTTAATATACACGAGAGGTTTTGCAAAGATCTTAACCTTCATGATTTGGATTCATTCCTACTATTCATAAACCATAATCATGAGCAAGAATTAGGCGAAGTTTGTTGGTCTTTGCGGTCATATATAGTACGGCGAATGCTCGTTCTTGAAAATGCAGCACATAGCCATAAGCAGATAATTGAGGACAGCTACAAGGCGATAGACTGCTTCTTTTCTTCTGTCGTGTCTGGCGCGATCACCTTCTCCAAAAACTCATTCGCGAAATGTCTCCATAATTCAAACGGAGGGTGGCCAGACAACAAGGATGTTAAGACTGCCTTTAGAAACGTGAATTCCAAAAATGCGGATTTCATTGCGTACATGTTTTATCAAATGACAGGAACTGAAGAGCAACAGTACGGACAGGAGCCGTTAAATTGGGGTAAATATATGGAGCTCTCGAAAGAAATTGCAGACCTTTTGACTCAAGATGATGAATATAATAGTCCTGTTACCCTTTTTAGTCACATATGGCCAGAGCCTTTCTATTTTATTAGTTGACATTTCTCAAACAGTTGTTTGATCCAATAGTTATGCGTTCTCTTAGTGGTTTTGCTCATAAAAACGCGTGATGCCATACCAAGAATTGAAGGTGCTCAGGGGCTTTCTCAGATCAACACCTTCAGTTAAATGTCAGTTTTGAAATTCACCATAAACGATTAAATTGACACCCAAGGAGTATGAAAATGAATGCCTCTCCGGTTAGCGTACATACCTTGTTTCGCATTAACGTTCAATATAGAGTTCCTCTTTATCAACGGCGTTATGTCTGGGGAGAGGTGAATTGGAAAGATCTTTGGAAAGATATTTCTATTCAGGAAGAATTAAAATCTAAGACTAAAGGACATTTTATCGGTCCAATTGTCACACGCCTCATTAAAGGACAACAAAAAAGGTATGAAGTAATTGATGGACAGCAGCGCTTATTAACTTTCCAAATTATCTTTTGTATTATTAGGGATTTATGTCAGTTGTTAGAATTTCCTGATTTGGAAGCAAAAGCAAAAGACCACTTACAAAATGGTGAAAATGCCATACAACGTTTCAAAAAAACGGACCCTCTACAGAAACTGCCTGATCCTATGTATAAATTTGTTCCGACAGACTACGATGAATTGGCGTTTAAAAAAATAGTTAAAAAAAAGTATGGTAAAAAGATCCACGAGGCGTTTGATGAAAACAAAAAATGCCTGGATGAAGATGAAGTAAAAAAAATTATATTAGAATTATTTAAGAAAAAAAAGGTTAGTCACAGCATCCTTGACGCATATAACTATTTCTATAAGGAAATTAGGAATCATGTGGAAGAAGATCCAAAGAAAAAAATAACAAACCTCCTTCAGACTATTAAATCTAACTTTGAACTAGTTCAGATAACGCCGGGTCAATCACAGCGGGCGGAAGAGATATTTGAATCGATCAATGCAACAGGAAGGAAGCTTTCGGATTTTGATTATTTGAGAAACAATCTTTTTCTACGTGCACGGGACAAGAGTGAGAAATTTTATAGATATTTCTGGATTTTTGAAGATGATCCTGATTATGATTGGACAGACGACAGATTAGAGTCGTTTTTTCAGGCGTTTCTTATGGCGAAATTAGGCCCTAAGATTCTTAATAAAGATACAAAATTATTCGATCTATACCAACTGCAAGTAAGTCCCGGGCGGACTCTTGAAGAAGAATTTGAAGATATAAAAAATTATGCATTGATTTATAAAGAACTGGACGTTGATCCGCAGTTTGGATCCCGAATGCAATTTTATAAAGACCTTAGTACTTTTTACACTGAGGAGAATGAAGAAAGTTACAATCCAGTTAAGGGTACAGAATATAACTATTATAATTATTATGTAACAGTTATTCGATCATTCATTATGTGTTTACGAGAAAAGTTTAAGAGCTCGAAAAATGAAATCCTTAGGGTTTTTGAAATTCTTGAGTCTTATGTAGCGCGGTCCGTCCTAGTTGATACTGTTGCTAATTATGATTCCTATCAAGTAATTAGAACCTTCTTTTCTGATTTGTTCTTAGAGCAAGGCAAAGAATTTACTATAGGAAATATGATAGAATACCTTGCTAATAGGAGCAAAAGAAGATGGGTACCTAACACTGTGATTAAAGATTGGTTTGTTGGGAAGAAACTTCTTATTACTTGGCACGGCTCGCTTAGAGAAGACCAGCTGTTTTCATTACGTTATATTTTTTTTCGAATCGAAAATTGGAAGAGGACGGCTGCTGGAAAAGAACCGCTGATTTTTACGAAAAAAGAATTCCCGTCTGATAAGAATTCTGTGTGTACTTTTAGACAATTAGAACATGATGAAGAGGCTTGGAGAAGTCTAGGAAATCTGACTTTTTGTTGGACGGATAATCACGATCAGGAAATTAATACGTTTAACGACATCAAAGCCTTTCTGCAGGAAGGACGTAATGGCACATTGGAATTGAATAGCGAAATATATAATGAGCGAATATTAGAATGGAAACGTAGAGAAATTAAGGATAGAGAAAATAAATTAGTATCTGTTTTTTGCAATCTATGGCCTCCTTATCCTTGGGAAAATATTGACATGAGGTATTCGGTCAATCAAGAAGTACAAGGTACGGTTGTTAGAATTACAGAAGATGGCATGTATGTTCAATTAGAGCCTGCTGTCGAAGGATATGTTTCTATCTGGGAAATGACATGGAGCACTCATCGCAAAATTATTCCTTCCGAGCATTTCAACGAAGGTACCGAGATTAAAGTCAAGATACTTGAAATTGAAGAGTCAAAACAGGAAATTAGGCTAAGCATCAGAC
>CAZURU010000276.1:0-2316 GCA_964623585.1 uncultured bacterium | reverse complement strand
TGAGATATTCGGTCAATCAAGAAGTGGAAGGCACCGTTATAGAAGTAAATCAGTCTAGTGTAACTCTTGAGCTAGAACCGGGAGTTTATGGAGTGATTGCCAACAAAGAGATAGCATGGACTTCTCACGGGAAAGTTGACCCCGCCGACCATGTCAATGAAGGCGATCAAATTAAAGCCAAAATACTTGAAATTTCAAAGGATCGACACATCCTTCAGCTAAGCATCAAGTTAACGCAATCAAGTCCTTGGACGGATATTGAAACGAGATATTCGGTTGGTACAGAAGTGGAAGGCACCGTTGTAGAAATAGACCAGTCCGGTATAGCTCTTGAGTTAGAACAAGGGATTGGAGGAAGGGTTAAGGATTCAGAGATAGCGTGGACTCGCGACAGAATTATTCCTTCCGAGCATTTCAAACAAGGTGATAAAGTTATAACCAAGATACTTGAAATTTCAGAGGCAGAAGAAAAAATTTTCCTAAGCATCAAGCAAACACAGTCCAATAATCCTTGGAAAGATATTGACACGAGATATTTTGTCGGTACACAAGTTCAGGGCCCCGTTGTCAAAATCGACCGATATGGTGCAATTTTTCAATTGGAACCAGGAGTTCATGGATTTATTCATCGTGATGAGATGGTGTGGACTAACTCTGGCAAGGAAATTGTACCATCAGACATTGTTAATGAAGGTGAGGAGATTAAAGCCAAGATACTTGAAATTTCAGCACAGAGGGAAAAACTTCAACTAAGCATCAAACAGACCCAGCCAGATCCTTGGATAAAATTCACCCAAAACAATAAAGAAGGCACTGTTGTACGGGGTAAAATTCACACTATTACTAAATTCGGGGCCTTCGCTGAACTAGAGAAAGGGATTTCAGGTTTAATTCACACTTCTGAATTGACAGATAGATGGATTGAAAAACCTGAGGAAGTTATATCACGTGGAGAAAAATTAGACCTGAAAGTAATTAGGATAGATCAAAAAAAGAGGCATGTTCGTTTGAGTTTGAAAGCAGTTTGGGCGGAAATTGCTGAGAAATACAAAGTTAATACTGTTATCCAGAGAAAAATTGTCAAACTCGGTACTTCTAGTGCTTCAGTTGAATTAGAGGAAGGAATTAAGGGAGTCATTAAAAAGCATGAACTTGCAGGACAGCTTGAAAGATTGTCGGTTGGAACCGAATTAAAGGTGAGAGTACTTAAGGTGGACAAAGAAAAAAGACAGATTCATTTACAAGAGGTAACTCCTACTCTTATGGAGACTCGTATCATAGCGGCGATGAAAAAGAACACTAACAAATCTGAGAGTTGACTTTTGTCCAAGCCTAATAATATGCAGCAAGGTTTTATTCAGCTTTCTTCCCGACGTGAATTGCGACGATACCGAATGTTTTTCGTTGATACCGCACATCCGTTAATCCACACCGTTCCATGACCGTTTTCAAGGCATCGCAACTTGGGAATTTCATGACAGAGCGCGGGAGATACCCGTAAGCGTCATCTCTGTTTCGGGAGATAAGGTTTCCAAGAAATGGTAAAACCCTCGTAAAATAGAAGTAGTAGAGACTCCGAAAAAGTGGGTTTACGGGTTGTGTGAACTCCAAGATAACGACTCTACCCCCCGGCGCAGCGACGCGCGTCATCTCGCGTATCCCCATCTCCAAATCTGAGACGTTCCGAATCCCGAAACCGACAGAGACAACATCAAAAGTATTGTCTGAAAACGGGAGGGTGAGCGTGTCTGCTGCAAGAAAACAGGGGCTGGAGGGCAAGAGTGGAAGAGTGGAAGGCGTTGGACTGGAAGGTTGGAAGGCTGGAAGATTGGTGCCTCCATCCTTTCCTTCTTCCATCCTTCCGATATCTTCTTTCCCTCTTCCAGCCTTGACCTTCTGATCACCGATGACGAGCATCTCGAAACAGAAATCTGAACCGATAACGAAGCCGTCTGTATCAAGTTTATCGGTGTATGCGAGCGCGAGTTCACCGGTGCCGGTGCAGACATCTAACACTTTGTTTGACGGTTCGACTTCACTTACCTTGACAGTCTCCTGCCGCCAGATTTTGTCGCGCTTGAGACTTAACAACGCGTTGAGAAAGTCGTAATGCCTCGCGATCGCAGAGAATAGATTTTTTATCCGGTGTGCCTGCATTTTTTAAATTATTAAACTTGGTCATCGTTCCACTTCGTTTCACGCCCCTTCCCAGTAACGGGTGGGGACCCCGGTTTTCAATTAATTCCAACGGAGATTTGGACTTGACATCCTCTCCAATCTAAAGATTGGAGATTCCTTTTGTTCCTTATAGGAACA
>CAZURU010000275.1:0-7300 GCA_964623585.1 uncultured bacterium | reverse complement strand
ATATATCAACACCTCACGACTATCGACGCAAAAAACGCCAGAGAATACTACGCAAACATTGCCAATGCATATCTGAAGGGATTCGATTTTGAAGAATCTACTGAGGCTGCAAGACAGGTAATAGCACATAGTCCACGGAACCCTGAAGGACATCAACTCCTTGCACAGATCGCAAAGCAATCCGGCGAATACGAACAAGCAATAGACAGCTACAAGCAGGCAATAAGACTGCGTCCTGAAATCATTGAAAACCGGATAGAACTTGCTGCAATTTACAGTCTTGCTGGGAAATATCGTGAAGCAGTGGCACAATACTGGAGATGTTGGGAACTCAGCGATAACATAAATGACAAACTCAACTTGATTAAGACATTGACAAATGTTTACTACGATTTAGGCAGACACGAAGAACTTGAAGAAAAATTGAAACAGATGGCAAAGACCAATACTGCCGACATCGCTCCTGTCTTAGCACTTGCACAAATGCATCGTACTGAGGGGGATCTACCTAGCGCACGTTTCCAGATCGCACACGCTTTGGATCGTCAACAGGATAATGCAGACCTCTTAACCCAATTGGTTGACATTAACATCGACCTTGGAGACATACAAGAAGCACTTGATTACCAAGAAAGACTTGTCAAAGTCAAACCGGACCCAATCCATAAACAGAAACTCGGTGAACTGCTTTTTGACGTGGGGCGCGAACAGGAAGCAATACAAACCTGGTCAAAAGTACTCCATGCCAAAAATCAGACACTTGAGGCGGAAGTAAAACTTGCTAATCTGTTGATACGTCACGGTTTACAGGAGGAAGCACTCTCCGCATTAGATAGTGCAGGTGAAAAAATCTCAGGCAAAAATGCACATCTCGCACTCTATCAACTCGGCTCTACATTTCAAGCCATGGACGAACCTAAAAGAGCGATACCACACTTTAAACGTGTGTTGGCAATGAACAAACCCATTGAGGAGTCTATATCCAATGTTTCAGCAAAAACTGCAAGTCCGAGTGTCACGCAAAATCATTACGGTCCTCCTGGTATCAACCTCAATGAGTTGAACTTTGCATCAAATCTACAGTACCAGATCCAAAGACATTCTTACAGCTCTACGACCAGACAAGCCTGGAGTCCAAGTAGTTTTGAAGAGGCACAGTCTGCTGCACTTGTGCAGCTGAAGGCAATCATGGAGGAAGAGGGTACATTAGACGAGTTAATTCAGGAATTTGAGAACAGAAGTCAAGCAAATCCTAAGGACATTCAAAATCTTGAACTATTAGCGCAACTCTACGCTTTGATCGAAGACAACGATAAATCAGAACTTACTATAGATAAACTGCTTGCCGCTGCCCCTAACGATCCAGTGTATCAAAGTATTAAGCTTAAGCACGATATGTTTGAGAATCAACTCAGTTTTGACGAGATCATGCAACGATTTGATAGCATGCGGTGGTTAACGCCTCAAGCAAGACAATGGTTCTTGGCAGATTTCATCCGAGTGTCTACCTATAGAGATTATCAAGGTCCGAAAGATAATGCTGAAAAACTATTGAATGAACTCGCAAAAGAATCGGTTGATGACCCCAAGATCATTCCAATGTTAGTCAATGCTTATATTTCAATGGAAAGAGCAGCTGAAGCAGAAGAATTAATAACAGCGTATATTGAAACAGCACCCCCTCAAATGTCACAACAATTCTCCCATGCATATCAGACGCTTGCATCCATACATCTTAAGAAGAACGAAGTAGATAAGGCAGTTGCCTACTATTGGAAGTATTTTGAGCTTACAAAACCGAAATCTACCAATCCGCGCCGTGCATTGGCACTCCAAAGATCACGGTATTCATCTGGCGGTTATACCCCGATACAATCAGGTTTCCCATCTACAACGATATATTATGACCAGAACCGTTTAAGGACTCTTCAACAGACATTCAATCGGATGTGGATAAATGACCAACATGAAGCACTATATAGCCACTTGAAAACTGAAATAGAAAAAACTGAAGGAAGAGAACGTATCTATCCCGCATTAGCATTATGTTACTGCTATTGGTGGGAAAATAATCGAGATACTGCGCTGGAGATTCTGACAGGATTAGAGCGGGAGTTTTCTGATGACATAACACTAAAACTCAGTACAACCCTGGTTACAATTCAAACCGGTAAGCATAAAGAAGCATTAAAACTTCTTCAAGACTTAACACAAGCAGACCCAAGAAACCGACGACAGTATTTCGACCTTACACTACAGATCGCTGTTAATATCGGGGATACTTTTGCTGTGAGAGAATTGATGACAAAAGTCCTTAACTCACCAAGTAGTGTCCAGGAACTTTATCAGTTTTCAAGACAACTTCAACAGGCAGGTCTTACACAATATGCTATCGCTGTAGCCAAGAAGACAACCACTTTAGCCTTACGTGAACGTAATCCGAATTTCCTTGTGGAACTCAGTCAACATCTCAGTAACTTAGGACGTGGGCAGGATGCAGCAAAGATTGCATCCCGAGCTTTACAGTACGCAAGCCAGACAGACAGATACGGTCAGATGATGTATTCATACAACTTTCAACAAGCCGCAAACATAGCACACAGTTCAACCACTCATACGTATACGAACCGTGCTACAAAACTAATTGAAGCCGCAAAGAATAATCCAGATTCATTCCCAGCACAAATAAAATTAGCCACATACTATGCAAGTAGGAATCAGATCCCACAAGCTTCAACTGCTTATGAAGCGGCACTAGAATTGCGACCAAAAGACCACAATACACGTACACGGTACATTGAATTTTTACAACGAAATCGTCAACACAAGAAGGCTGTAAAACACTACACAATTCTATCAGAGCAAGATCCGAATACCGTTCAGGCACTGTATTCAAACTACTATGATGTTGTGCGGACATTTACAGAAGCAGGGGAAATCCCAAAGTTAGTTGAAATCGCTAAAAAAGCAACAACCTTAGAGAACCAACATACAAGAGGACATGGTTTTGCAAGAAGGGTGGCACACCGATTAAGGAACGATAAAAAGCCAAAATATGCAGTTGAAATCTTTGAAGAAATAATGAAATCAGATACCACTACTTATCCAGTTTACATTGATTTAGTCAATGCTTATGTAGCTGCAGGCAACCGCGATAAGGCAATTCAACTCTTACGTCAGAAACTTGGAATAGAAGATACGACTAATAAAATTAGAGTCATACTCAGATCTGCAGAATTCACTGAATTAACAGAAGATTTGAAAGCATTATCAACAAAATACGACGGAATGATCAAGGCTGAGGATGTAGAACCTGTTCTGTTATATTTAACCGCAGTTACAAAAGTCGTGACAAAAGACCTTGAAAATTCAGACGCAATTGTGGACAGACTGCTTAAAGTTATTCCGACAAGGGATAAGCTCAATTGGTTAACAACAATCGCAAATACCTATAATGAAAAGGCTGACGTTGATCGTGAAATACGGATACTCAAAGCCTCCTTAATTGATGCTGATCCTGTGCACGATTACCAGATATCTAATGTCTATAACCAGCTCGGTACAGCTTATGCTAAGAAGGGTGAAAAAGATATAGCAAAGGACAATATCAAGAAAATGGGGACAATACGACTGATGCGACATAGTATGCCACCATACTATGAGAAAGAAAGTGTGGCACGTATATACATGCAACACGAACTCTGGGACGAGGCTGAGGTACTATTCACTGAAATTATAAATGACTTGTCCGCGCAATCATACCATAAAGAACGGGCACATGAACAACTGTCGACCTTGAAAGTTAGACGCAGTGGCGTATCAGGAACAGAAACACCTAATCAGGATAATCAGACCACGAGTGTATATGCACAAAGAACAATGGCACAACAACACATGCGTAGGAATCGTATCCCTGAAGCAATAAAAGCTTATGAACAATTAGCAAAGATCATGCCAGAAGACCTGGAATCCCGTTCGCAGCTCGCTACGCTCTATTCAAGACAGAATCAGCATGATAAGTCTATCAATACATGGAAAAAGTTGCTTGAAGTGGACCCTGAAAATACGAAATATAAGGATGGTATTATAAATGCATATAGCAGTGCTGGTAAGTTTAATGAGGCAATTCAACTTGCGAAGGAATACATTGAAGAAGATGCTGAAGCAGGTACAAATTATTCACGACTCGCAAGACTATATAGTTCAAGCAATCAATTAGATGAAGCTATCACGAACTATAAAAAGGCGATAGAACTATCCCCCGGCGATGGTGCTGCTCATGAGAGTTTAGGAAACCTCTATATGCGTACTGACAAACTTGATGATGCTGAGAAAGCATACAACGAAGCAAAAAAATATCTGCAACATTCACATCAACATACGCAGATTGAACATCAAATAATGGAGATATATAGACGTAGAGGAAAAATCGATGAATACCTGAAGGAAGCTGAAAAGAAAGGCACAATGACATTTGATATGCAGAGAAGTCTGGCAAACTCATTTCAGAATGCTGGTAAGTTTGATGAAGCCATTACGGCTTATGAGAAAGCATTGCAACTAACAACGGATGATTGGCAACAACGAGACGTTGAACGACAGATGCTATCCATCCTCAGACAACAAGGAAAATTAGAAGAACACCTTAAGGAAGCAGAGAAGAAAGGGACACTCACATTCTCAATGAAGGTAGAACTTGCAAGACAATATCGCAGAAAAGGGGAATCTGAAAAGGCTATTAAGACGTATAAAGACGCACTTGAAATGTCAGCAAGAAGTTATGACTTTGACAATGTCTACCGAGAGCTCATGCAAGAGTATGTCCGCCTCGGTGAAGACGATGCAGCCGTAAAACTCTACGATTCAATGGAACAATCAAAGTCAAGTGGCACATCAATATCCAGCAGCCCTGGCGGTTTCACTATTACATTCGGCGGAGATGAAGCAAGACAGACATTAATTAGAGCATATAAAAATAGCGGAAAGCTGGACCAGTTGATAACCATTTTTGAGGGTAGACTCGAAAAAAACAAGAGCGATCCGATTAACCTTGAAGTAGTGGCAGAAATATATCGCAAAGAGGGTAACCATAAAAAAGCCGCAGAAACATATCAAGCACTGGTAAATGCATCACCAGACAATTTTCGCGCATACTTCTATGCCGCCGCTGCTTTCAAAAAGACAGGCAATTTAGCACTTGCTGATCAACTCACAGATCACGGGAACACAGCACTCTCATCAAGCAGCAGAGCACAGGATATGTGGTTCAACTTAGCAGTCGGTTCTATCTGCTATGAAGGAGAATTATATGAACCCGCGATAAAACTCCTTAAGGAAGCACTCATACATTCAAATAACCAAGGCGGCAGCGGCAGTAGATGGGAACACGAAACTATCTACTACATGCTCGGAAAGAGTGCTCTCGCCTTAGAACAGTACGAAGAAGCTGTTGAGGCTTATACACAATTGAAAAGTATCGCAAGGGATAGTAGAAAAAAACAGGAAGCAGAGAAGGCAATCAAACAAGCTTACAAAGATGGAAAACTGTTTGAAAAGCAGTTACCTGAACTCATCAAAACTGTTGAAGATAATCCTAACGATGCTAATGCAAGACTTATACTTGCTCAAACTTATGAACAGAACGATAAGTTCAAAGAAGCATCCCTACATTATGAAAAGTTAACTGAGATACAACCTGACAAAGTAGAATGGCACAAAAAAGTTGGTGACCTATTGTCTTCAAACGCAGTACAGGATAAGCGTAAAGAAAACATTGAAAAAGCAGCAAAGGCTTATGAGAAAGCACTTTCACTTGAACCCACATCATATCAACTCTTTGATGCTATTGCCAAGACATATAAGCTGATGAACAACCCGACTAAGGCTGAACTCGTTTACCATCAAGCACTGCAAGCATCCCTTGAACCCCCTGAGCATGACGAAATTGTTAAGTCACTATTAGACCTATACCCAGGCACAACAAATGCTAATAAGCGACTTGAAATACTCAACGAGTTAAGTGCACAGTCTACAAATAGTCCGTTTCTACTAAAACTATCTGGAGATAATTATCTCGCTGCAGGTGATACTGAGAAAGCCGCAACAGTCTATAAGAAATGGTTGGAATTGCTGAAAAATGGACCTGAACCGCACACGAAAATAACAGAAATTCATCAGCTTGCTGAAAGACTTTTCAAGGAAAATATAATGCCTGAGATGACATTAGAACTTCTAAAGCATGTCATTCAATATCGTCCGGATCATATAACCGTTTCAGCCTTAGGGGCAGCATACTTACTAAACGAGCAGTATGATGCAGCATTAGAACAGTTTTCTGCAAGTTTAAGTAGATCCATTCCTATTGGTATAAGTTCCCAAGGGCATTCTCACATACATTCCCATAAGTTCAAGTCAGAAAACATAGGTCATATACTAAAACGTATCACCGATGCTGGCAAACATGTAAAGGACAGAGAAAAATATGAAGAGATGATCGGTAAACTGATTGAACATATTCCAACTGAACTTGGTACTAATGTGAATTCTAACCTGCGATTTGCAGAGTTCTGCCGTGAACTAGGTATGCATGATAAAGCAAAACCTTATATTTTGAAAACCGGTTTCCTGCCTGAATCTGAATGGTTAATACTCGGTCCATTTGACAACACAGCAGGTATTGGATATAACACTGCATACATACCAGAAGAAACAACACAGATAGACAAAAATGGCAAATATGAAGGTGTCTCTGGAGAGGTAACATGGCAGCAGGGTACTGACCAAGTCTATGATGGGTTTTATTCTTTCGGTGATGATGAGAAATGGCTTACATCTTATGCATGGATAACCTTTACCTCACCCGATGAACGGCAAGCACAAATCCGTTTTGATAGTGATGATCAAGGTAAAGTTTGGTTGAATGGCAAAAAAGTGTATGCTCACAGAAGAACACGCGGTGCACAAATTGACCGCCGCACCATTCCCGTCACCATCACGACTGGAAAGAACACCATACTCGTCAAAGTAAGCAACGAATCTCTACCATGGGGATTCTATCTCAGAATAACGGATACGGATGGAAACCCTTTTGATGATTTAAAAATCAACAAACCTGAGTAAAGTATGGTTAAACGGAAAACAGATATTTGAACACAGAAAAGCTTATACTGCTCAGATTGATTTTTTCGATCTCTTTACATTCATGCTTATTTTCATTATTTGGAATCAAGGTGTATGAAAAAACTATGGTAATAAGTAGATGAGGGATATGGGAGACCGTCCCACCCCATGCTAACTCTAC
>CAZURU010000274.1:0-7323 GCA_964623585.1 uncultured bacterium | reverse complement strand
CCTCTGGGGCTTGCTATTGGTTGGATCAATGCGGACTATACACCTTTCGCCTCTCTGAGGCTTTGGATAATCACATATCAGCACCCGCCAAATGCTAAACGCGCATTTGGCGTTGATTTGGCTGAATGCCATACGCGCATTCATAGCGTTGATTTCGGTGCGGAAGGTGTATAGAAAACATATCCCACGAAAACCTAAGCATCAGCGGTGCGAAAGGTATAAGGATAAAATCGGTTTTATATAGCCTGCCAAGAAGAGGGAATTTCTTTAAATTGTCGCTTATTGAGACTTGTGCAAAAACTTTACACACCCTTAAGAGTATTTTCCTCTTGACCAAAACCCAAAAATCTGTTAAACTGCAAAAAATATCGTGAAGGGAGTATTAAGCACTTGAGTTCGAAAAAGAGCCCCAACCAAGACGCGCTTTATGATGCACTCAATATCTATAGAGATGCCATGCGTCCTTTCATTCTTAGAAACTTGAAAACGGTTAAGGGTTTATCACCAGAAGATCGCTATCAGAACGAAGATGATATAGATATCGGAGACTTCCCTTATGTCTTCAGAAAATACTGGAACCACGCTTTTGAACGTCACTTTGATCCAGATCGAGATGTACGTAGTGCAGTAGGCATTATAACCGAGTCACGAAATAAAACTTTTCACCCCGGTACGGAAGACCTTACATGTGAATATGCTACTGCGCGGCTCTACGATGTTGCCGATATACTTGGACAAATCAATGCTCCTGAACAGAAGCGAGAAGTTGAAGCTATTCGTGATAAGTTGTTAACCAAAGCGGTGTCAACGCCAGATGTTAGACCTGATAGACAGAAGTTACCACGTAGGAAGACAACTGATCTAACGCCTTGGCGCGATGTAATACGTCCTAACAATGATGTCATTGAAGGCACCTTTCGGAAATCTGAATTCGCAGCGGATCTCCAAGAGGTTTATGACGGAAATGCAAAAACCGAAGAATACGGGGAAGCTGAAATCTTCTTTAATCAGACATACATTACACCCGGACTCCGCGACTTGTTAATCAATACGTTAAAACGGCTTGCAGGTAAAGGTGGCGATCCTGTCATCCAACTCAAAACCGGGTTCGGCGGTGGAAAAACACATAGTCTTATTGCTCTGTATCACTTAATTTCCGGGGCAAATATTCTGAGAGAACTGCCAACAGATGGTGAATACGCCCGTCTTCGTCAAGAAATCGACGAAATTATATCGGAAGCAGAATGGGATGCTAATACTCCGATAAGTGCCAATGTTTCTGTTCTTGTTGGTACCTATCTCTCCACAACCGATTCGGATAAAACAAAAGCGGGAGATCCACTCAACACACTCTGGGGGAGAATGGCAGAACAACTTGGTGGACAAGACGCTTACGATTTTATACGTGACGCATCACGCAAAGGTATTTCTCCTGGCGGAAATCAGTTGGACGATCTTTTTGAATACGTTGGTCCCTCTGTTATTCTAATAGATGAACTTGTGGCTTACGTGCGTAATGTAGATACTGATGTGCAAGCACGTCTCTATACATTCATTCAAACCCTCACACAATCTATAAAAAGATCTAAGAATGTTGTGCTTGTAGCAACTTTACCAGAAGGTAAAACGCAAGCAGGTGGACAAGTAGGAGTAACTGTTCTTGATGAACTTGATGAAATCCTTAAACGGGTTGATGCTGTCTCAATCCCATTAGAGGTCGATAATGCATTTGAGGTCGTACGTAGACGATTGTTCGGTCCTGTCCATGACGAGATGGAGCGTGATCAAACTTGTGAAGCATTCAGAAAAATGTATCAGAACGCGCGCCGCGAATATCCAGATAATGTATCTGAACAAGACTACCTAAACCGTATGAGAGTGTGTTACCCTATTCATCCAGAGATATTTGATCGGCTTTTTCAAGATTGGTCCGCTATCCCCGGTTTTCAGCGCACCCGTGGTGTACTGCGTATTATGGCAACCTATATTTCACGCCTCTACCGAGAACAGGATCAATCTCTCCTGATAATGCCCGCAAACCTACCCTTGGAAGACCCAGCACTCGCTGATGAATTCACTCGGTTACTTGCTCAGTCCGGAGGAAATTGGGACCCAGTGGTCCAAGAGGTAGACAGCCACGGTTCCCGCACCGACGAAATTGACAGAAAATCCACAGTATTTGTCAATGTCGGAGGGGCAGCACGCCGGATCGCACGGACTGTGTTTTTCGGTAGTGCGACAGGCGGGGCATTTAAGGGTATAACGACTCGTCAGATTCATCTTGGGGTTGTTGAACCGGGACAGACCGTTTCCACATACAACGATGCACTCGGCAGAATGACTGGTAAATTATACTATCTGTATCATTTAGATGATAGATTTTATTTCCACACTCAGGAGAATCTTAATAAGGTCGCTTTAGACCGTGCTGAACAATATACCGATGAAGATGTTTACGGTGAAATTGTATCACGATTAGAAAGAGCAATCGGACGCGATCCATCTGTACAAGTCTGCCCTACATCACCAAGTATGGTAGAAGACACTGAGGATATTCAATTCGTTATTCTTCCACCACAGGCATCCTTAGCAAGTCGAGAAAAGGATGACGATACTGCTCACCCAACAGCACTTGATATCCTCAAATACAGTGGCGATGACGAAAGTAAACAGCGCATCTTCAAGAATACACTTCTCTTTATCACAGCAAAACGTGATGATATACGAGAACTCAGAAACCTTGCGAAAAATTTCCTTGCATGGAATTCTATTAAGAACGGTGATGATCGACACAGTGCGCTTAGAAACCTTGAAGGTACACGCTTGGATCAGACGATAGAAAAACTTGAATCTGCTGAGGACTCGGTATCTACGACACTTTTTAAAGCATACCGATGGGGACTCGTGCCGACGCAAAATAATCCACAGAAAAGCGAATACGATTTTTCTGATGTTTCTACAAAAACAGATAACCCGAGAATCGCATCTCGCATGCAAGAACAATTTATCAATGATGATACTGTCATAAAAAAAATCGACCCCTCAGTATTTTCCGGTAAGCTTCAGCAATATATCTGGAGTAGTGATACTTACCAAGAACATATTGAAATAGACACGCTTTGGGAACTTATGGCGCAAAACGTTTACATGCCACGACTGAAGGATAGAGGCGTTCTTTCAGTCTGTATCAAAGATGGTGTTTTGACAGGCACATTTGGATTCGCCCACGCCTATACAGACGGTGCTTACGACAACTTCCGATTTGAAGAAAACGGTGGAGTGATCCGATTAGATAAAGGCACGACTGCTGTCTTGATAAACCCAGAACTGGCGAAAATAATAAAGGAAGAGGAAGAAAAACGAAAGGCGATCGAACCTCCTGAACCAAAACCGGATAAAAAGAAAGATAAGGATGACAAATCAACCGGATCTATTTCGGACCCGACACGAACAAAGGGACCTAAGCATGTTGTCATAACCAAAACCTTGCAGTTGGAACTACCTTTTGCCGACGAGATTGGCGTAATCCAGGACGAAATTGTCCGAACATTGAAAACTGATGGCGGAAATGTAAAAATTGAAGTCGTTGTTACTGCAGATAAATCCGACGGGTTTTCAGAAAACACTACACGTTCCGTAAAATTGAACAGCGAACATATTGATGCAGAATTTAAGAGTGATTAGAATACCTTGATTTTACTAACACCTTGTTGCACAATGACAGACGAAGATAGACAGGATTTCATCAATGCTATTGTCCATGAGGACCGTGAATCACTAACAAAATAACATGCCTAATTACCGAAAAAAACTCATTGAGGTGGATATACCACTACAAGATATCAATAAAGAGTCTGCAAAAGATGCTTCCCTAACACATGGTCACCCATCAACGTTGCACCGCTATTGGGCGCGCCGCCCCCTCGCAGCATGCCGTGCCATCATTTTTGCGAGTATGGTGGATGACCCATCCGAATGTCCTGACGAATTCCCCACTGAATCTGATCAGACAGCAGAACGCATTCGCCTCCACAAAATTATTAAACACCTCATTATTTGGAAAAACAGTAACAACGAAAATATCTTAGCAGAAGCACGTTACGAAATTGCATACTCTGTCGCACGCAATAATGGAGATGACCTAAATGTCTTTCGTGAAAGATATAAAAACGATCCAAAGGCAGTACTCCAATATCTCAACGACTGCTGCTCTGCTGTCTATGACCCATTCTGTGGCGGCGGATCCATTCCGCTTGAGGCACAACGATTAGGCTTACGCGCCCGGGGCAGTGACCTCAATCCCTTGCCGGTGCTTATTACTAAGGCAATGATTGAATTGCCACCGAAGTTCCACAATCAAGCACCTTTCAATCCTGATGCCAATCCGACAGGTATATCTGCTGACATGCCGTGGAAAGGCACTGCTGGCTTAGCAAACGATGTCCGATACTACGGAGCATGGATGCGCGAGGAGGCGTACAAACGTATCGGACACCTCTATCCGAAAGTCACACTACCAGATGGCACCGATGCAACCGTGGTTGCATGGCTTTGGGCACGCACAGTGCCTTGTAACAACCCCGCATGTGGTATTGAGATGCCTTTGATGAGAACATTTCAGATATCAAAAAAGAAAAGTAATGAACATTGGATAAAGCCAATCATTGACAGAGAGTCGAGGACACTCTCATTTGCCATTCAAACGCATGATGAAGGAGTACCGGAGAATGGCACCGTGAACAGGAACGGTGCTTTTTGCATTGCTTGCGGCACCGTAGTCAAATTGTCTTATGTACGTGAGCAAGGGAAAGCGGGTAATTTGAGCGAAATCATGGCTGCAGTAGTTGCTGAAGGTGATCGTAGAAAACTTTACTTATCTCCTACTAAAGAGCATCACCAAACGGCTTTGTCTGCTAAACCTAAATGGCGACCAGAACAAGCAATTAAAAACACACAAAAGATTAGCAGCTTAGGTTACGGTACGACACACTGGCATCAACTTTTCACAGAAAGACAACTCACAGCACTAAATATCTTTAGTGAATTGTTACCTGAAGTTCGTACCCATATTGGACGAGTTGGCGGGGAGAATAAATATGCAGATGTTGTACAAACCTACCTTGCACTTGCTATTGGGAGAACTGCTGAAAGCAGTTGCAGTTTTACGTGGTGGGAAAACCAAGGAGAAAAAGTCCCCCCAGTTTTTGCACGCCAAGCGATCCCCATGACGTGGGACTTTGCTGAAACCAATCTATTTTCCACTTCAACACAAAACTGGTTGGCACAAGTAGAATGGATTGCAAAGACTATTGAGAATTTACCAGTTTCAGCCAACTTAGGTGAAGTACATCAGGCAGATGCAACCACGACGCGGCACACTACCGATAGTCCTATTTTTGTTACGGATCCCCCCTACTATAACAATATCCAGTACGCTGAGCTGTCCGACTTCTTTTACGTTTGGTTACGTCCATTGCTTCGTGACAATTTTCCTGAGCTATTTGGCAGTATAATGACTCCCAAGGATGATGAAATTGTTGCTGCTCCACGGTTTGAAAATCCAGCACAACACTTTGAAAACTTGTTAGGAAAGGCATTGGGACAAATGCGACAGCAATGTTCTGAACAGTTCCCTACATCCATTTTCTATGCTTATAAGCAGCAGGAAGCGGAACGTGATGGAACTACTTCCACAGGATGGGAGACAATGCTCACGGCAATTATTAACGCGGGGTTTCAGATAGTTGGTACCTGGCCTATGCGCACTGAGCGTACGACTGGTGTCAAGGCAAATATAAACGCATTAGCTTCCTCCATTCTACTTGTATGCCGCCCGCGTCCAGAAGATGCCTCTGTTATAACCCGCAACGACTTTCTGCGAGATCTGAAAAAGGAGATGCCGTCAGCACTTGAACGTCTCACGCGCATCGCTAACATAAGACCTGTTGATTTAGCACAAGCTGCTATTGGACCTGGCATGGAGATTTATTCACGTTACAGCAAGGTAATACGGGTTAGTGGTGAAATAGTTCCGATACGCGAGGTCCTTATGCATATCAACAACGAAATCGCCGCCTACCTTGAAAAAGAAATAGGTGAACTTGACCCCGAAAGCCAATTTTGCCTGACATGGTTACAACAGCACGGCTACACGGAAGGTAATTTCGGAGATGCGGAAACACTTTCAAAAGCAAAAGATGTGAGCATTGCTGTAATGCACAATAAGGTGTTACTCAGTCAACGTGGGAAGGTTAGATTATTAAAAGTTGAAGAATATGCAGGACGTGAAAATAGGGAAAATATGACAGCGTGGGAAGGGTGTCTGCGGATGGTGTGGCATCTATCTGGCGCAGAGAACAGCGGCGGTATTTCGGGATGTGCTGCAGTTGCACGTGCAATGCATGATTTTGAACCAGCAAAGCGTCTGGCGCGTGTGTTATACGCTTACTATGAATCACGCGGCGATGCTGCAAGCGCATCAGCCTATAACAACCTCGTAACCGAGTGGCAGTATATATCTGAAAGAATGGGTTTACCACAGACAGAGACATTGAATTTGTTTGAAGATGTGTAGGCACACGACGTGTGCAATCAACCAATTTATGGATTCTGGTTCATGCGTGATACTATTACTCCTTATGTCTTACAGTATCAACTAAAGCGTAACCTACGTCCCTTTACGCGCCCAGAAATTCAGAAATTGCCAATTGGACAGAGTGGTGTATATGTTCTATGGCGAAAAACTGGAACAGAAGGAAGAAATGAGTGTATCTATGTGGGAGAGTCGACAACATGTGTACGGCGGCGGCTGTTACAGCATTATGATAGGGCAACTAATCCAGAGTTGCACTCACAGCTAAGGTTGTTTCGGGGAATTATCCAATTCGCAGTAGAATTCATAGATGGAGTAGAGGAAACGGTTTTATTGGAGACAGAATTAATCCGCGCCTGGCAACCAAAAACAAATAAGAACAAGCTAGTGGACAGTCCAGACTAAATATGTAGGTCGCGATTCGGAGATCGCTCCTACAAATACTCTGTTCTGTAGGAGGCCAACTATATATAACTGGCCGATTCCCGACTATTGATGATACACACAATATTAGAATAGACAATAGAATCTTGAAACTGATAACATTTCGGCACTTGTCAACTACCCAAGCCTAAAGACTTGGGCTTCCTGCCCGAAGATTAGGTGAAGAGACTGGTAAAAAGTGAAAATTAAAACAACAATCTGTGAAAAACACAAAAACTGAATCTGGTTAATGGTAATTAAAAGCAATCATTTCCTTGCTTTTATTTTGTGTAAAATACTGCAATGAT
>CAZURU010000273.1:0-7357 GCA_964623585.1 uncultured bacterium | reverse complement strand
CGTCATTGAATCTTGAGAATGGCGAAGTCTACGTCTACAAAACCGCCCATCATCCCCGATTAGAAAGGGACTATAAGGAAAAAGCAGTTGAGGTGGCCCTTAAAACAGCCGCCGCTCCAACTTACTTTCCGACTCATCGCTCGTCTGCGGGGACTCCATTGATAGATGGTGGGACGTGGGCGAACAATCCGGTAGGAATGTCTGTTGTTGAGGCAATCACACTTCTTGATTGGCCAAGGGATTCGTTGAAAATCTTAAGTTTGGGGTGTACGACTGAACCCTTAAACGTCAAGTGGGGCCGAAATACTTCGCTCGGTAGATTGTACTGGGCAAACAAGTTTGTTGACGTGTTTATGCACGCCCAATCTCATGCCTCCCTTGGCACAGCTAAACTCCTTGCGGGGCATGAGAACGTTATCCGGATTGATCCGCCTGTGGCCCGGGGGAAGTTTAGTTTAGACAAGACAAGCGAAATTCCATCTCTAAAAGGTCTGGGAGAATCTCAAGCGAGAGAAGCATTGCCGAAGCTCCGTGAGATTTTCCTCGGTAATCACGCAGAACAATTTGTCCCTTATCACACATTGTAAAAATGGTAGTTTTCCACAAACTCTCTAAAATTGGACAGTATATTGATTTTTATGAATTTTATAGTGAAACCAACAATTAATTATACACCAACGGGGGCGAGGTTAGAAACCTCGCCAGCGGCGGAAGGGCACTGGCGTTTATAGCGTGTGCACTTATTTTTAGGATTTACTATAAGTTTTGATTTAATACAGCATAGAAGGAGACAGACTAATGAAGCATATACCCTATTTCGAGGATTTCCTCGCTAACGAAGTCGATTTGAATAAAACGCGCCTTGACAGGTTAAACGACAGTTCTTCGGCTGTAAACACGTTTCTGGGCTCAAACCTGGATGCCTACGAGAAGACCGAACGCCAAGGCTCCTACGGTTTAAAAACAATCATCAAACCGGTCGGTACGCGTGAATATGATGCGGATATGCTCTTGTTCATGACACACGATGAAGACAAAGAGCCGAAGGATTACATCAATGATGTCTATAATTGTTTGAAGGCAAACGACAATTATAAAGATAAAGTGCATAGAAGAACCCGGTGTGTTTATATCGACTATGCAGGTGATTTTCACTTGGACCTTGTGCCATGCATTACACAACAGAATTGGCTTACGCAAGAGGAGGAGTACTTCATCGGCAATAACAAAGAGAATGAATTTGAAACTACCGACGGCACAGGCTATAGAGATTGGTTCAATGATAAAACGAGAATTACCAACGGCAACCTAAAGCGTGTTACACGATTGTTAAAATTCCTTCGGGACCACAAGGGGAACTTTTCTGTAAAATCTATCCTTCTGACGACCCTCATCGGTAATAGTGTTTATGCTAGTGACGAAGGGAGTGACGATTTTAAGAACATTCCAACCGCTTTAAAAACGATTTCAAATCGGATAAACAGTTTCTTGCAGGCTAACGTTTTTATGCCGAAGATCTGCAATCCTGTTTTAGATGGCGAATCTTTCACGAGACACTGGGACCAGGATAAATATACCCATTTTCGGGAAATGTTCGACCTTTACAACAGTAAAATAAATGAAGCGTTTGATGCTACAGACCCTGATACTAGTGTCAGAAAGTGGAGAGAGTTGTTTGGCGACAATTTCGGGGAACTTAAGGGTGAAACCCAAAACAACGGGGGAGCGTCAGCAGTTGCCTCCGAACGGGTAGTCACCCCCAGAAAGCCTTATGCCCGGTAATTTCTATCATGAAGATAACCGATAGTGACATTAGATGGTTGAGATCGGATTTTCCGAACTTATACTACGAGGCGAACTCCCATAAAATTTCAGGCGAACTGGACTTTTGCGCGGTGTATGATCAAGAATCGGGAAAGATGACGATTGCCAATTTTGCCGAAGAAACCGACTTCTTGATTCGAGATGTTTTTGAAGTTGAGGTTTGCCTGAATGACCTGGATGGAAACGGATGGCCGAAAGTGTATGAAGTCGGCGGAAGATACCGTCAAATTGCGAAAAAATGTGAAGTTCCAATCATCGACTTGCACATTTACCCTAGCGATAGCGCGTGTTGCTTAGGGCTCAAATACAGAGATAACAAGCAACTTTATATCAAGGAATTCCTTCATGAATTGGTAATTCCATTTTTCTACCGACTCTCTTACACAGATAAATTCGGTATTAACAGGGCTCGGAAGGATCTCTGGGGTGAATACTTGCACGGAGACATAGGGCAAATAGAGCACTTCTTGGAAATTATGGATATCGTGCGACAAAGCCCAGGTAGAAACGATCTATGCCCCTGTGGAAGCGGCAAGAAGTACAAGAGATGTCACCTTAGTCAGGTCGAATCCCTAAAAAACTCCTTAAGGAGTTTTGAACGGCTCCATCACCTATGATTATATTACTCCACAGATAAGAGTCTGTCAACCATGGGAGCAACAAAATACCTTTTACAGCATTATACAAGGAAGATACGATTAATTCGCTGCTGTTAAAGCCGGCAATTTGGGACAAACTGAAAGTATCAGAAAACGAGTGTCGGGAGCTGAAGTGTCCTGAATGCGAAGAATCTATGGTTGCACATGCTGGTGAAGGCTACGAAACACTATGGATAACTTGGAAGAAGGAATATAATTGAGTTGCCTTATGCCAGAGTATCTCTCCAGTCAAAAGGTATAGAACAGCGAAACAAGCAGAATATCATGACAGCCGAACAATACCCGTAAAACCAAGCGTTCAAGATATTTTAGGGAGACATTCAAAAAAAATAAAATCACCTAATTGTTCATAAAAACTTCGGAAACTGAGAATTCAATAACACTAAAGACCGATGTATTTGCTGGATTTACAACCGCTTTGAAGGTTAGCACAAATTGACATCGGATGTCAAGTAATTGTTTTCGCGTTTTTTCAACGCTTACAAATCACATCACTCCGAGAATAGAATGGCGAGGACACGAGAACCAAGAGAGATATTATTATTCCTAGCTAAGGCTATTGCTTCAGCATACATATCAAATATCCGATTCTGGAAATTGAGAGTAATATTCCCTTGAAATGATTTCCGAGCTACAGATACTTCATACAGAGGAGAAGATTCCTCAATTGATTTATGCGGTGGTATGTAAACAGAGAAATGTTTTGCCTGAATGGAATACTGCACTCGTAACTTTATTGGTGGTGGTTCCCAAAAATAATCGTCGAACAATTTTTGCTGGTATTTTGCTTGAAACTCCATCTCTTCAATCTTGGATTTCTCAGTAGGTTTGTGGTTGTAATCCAATACCATCAAAGCACAAGGAACGATATCCGTTCTAATCATGCGAATAGCAGTAGCTTCCAGTGAGGCTTCATAAAGTTTTGAAAGTTGCTGTAGAGATTTCAATGAGATCCCCATACTTCTGACATCCAAATCAAATTTAGGTGTGGGCATGATCAGTTCACTTGCTCCTAGGTCACATAAAAACTCTACTTCACTATCCGGATTAAATTTACCAATTTTGCGATTTGCCTTGTACTGATTTCTATATTCTGGAAAAAGAGTATGAGCGATCTCATGGGCAATTGAGAAGTTTTGCCGGGCCTTAGGTTTATCCGGATTGTATCTAATTATTAAATCCTTACTCCCTTTCTCTATTGGCTGAAGTTCTGCGTCTTCACTATGAATTAATTGTTTTGATTCTTCATGTTGAATTCCCATTATAGAAGCCAGAATTCGTGGATCGAAAGGTGGACCATTCAACCCATAGTTTTTAGCATCAGCAATCTCATTACGCGCTAAATGTCGGATAATTTCTTCTGGATCTTGAGAAACTTCCTGATGAAGTTCCATTAGGTGTACAACCGAAGGGTTAGAGTAGACTCGTTTGCCAACTTTGAAGTGTCTGTGTCTCATTATTATCTCATCACAATTCGGATAGTTCTTAGAATGTGCTCCCAATCTTCGGGGGTTTTGGGTTGATTGCCGCGGTATCGAATACTCATTAACATCTTTACATCTTCCTCTCGAATATCGAGCGTTTCTCCGTGTTCATCAATCAATTCGCGTAACCCATCTGGCATCTCTCCGAAGTCTTTTGCCTGAACGCGCACAGGCTTGTCAAGAAGATCAGCAATGGTTGTCCTAAGTGCCGAAGCAATTTTAAGTAAAATCTCAGCTGAAGGTTGCTTACTTACATCGTTTTCAAGTTGTGACAAATAAGCTGGAGAGATACCTGCTCTTTCTGCCAACTTGTTAAGCGAAAGCCCTTTTTCTTTCCGAAGATGTCTGATCTTCTGACTTAGGTTCATGCCAAATTTCTCCTTTTGTTGGTAATATACCTACTATTATACATGAAATTATTCGTTAGCGCAAACTTTTTCTTGACAACACCCTTCATTACAGTGTATAATTATATTAACAATAGCAAATACTTGAGTCGCTGTTATATGGAGGTAAATATATGAGACGTATTCTGACAATCGACGGAGGTGGAATCAAAGGTGTGTTCCCTGCATCTTTTCTAGCTACTATTGAAGATACAATCGATGACAATATAGCGAATTATTTTGATTTGATTGTTGGCACCTCAACTGGTGGGATTATCGCTTTGGGGCTAGGTTTAGGATTGTCTGCTAAGGATATATTGGAGTTCTACGAAAAATCAGCACCTCATATCTTTGGTGGTAATCGTTTTTTGCGATACTTGAGGTGGCTTGGAATTGCAAAATACGACAGTGATGGTCTTAGAGAAGAACTATTAACCTGTTTTAAGCAGAGAAAATTGGGCAATAGTACTAAGAGACTGGTCATTCCATGTTTGAATCTTGAGACTGGCGGAGTTCACGTCTACAAAACCGCTCATCACCAACGATTCGTAAGAGACTACAAAGAAGAAGCGGTCGAGGTAGCTCTTGCGACTTCTGCCGCCCCAACTTACTTCCCACCACATAGGTCGCCGTCAGGAATACCCCTAATTGATGGAGGTATATGGGCAAATAATCCTGTAGCTGTTGCCGCTGTTGAAGCAATTGGTGTACTTAACTGGCCAAGGGATTCCATAAGTGTTTTGAGCATAGGTTGTACTACTGAGCCATTAAAAATAAATCGCGGTCGGCAATCTTCCCTTGGGATTATATATTGGGCGAAAAAATTAATAAACCTATTTATGTTTACACCCTCTAGTGCTGCTATCGGAATGGCTGGCCTTCTTGTTGGAAATGATAATATCATTAGGGTTAACCCCATAGTTCCACGTAGGAGGTTTAGTTTAGACCGAACAAAAGAGATCCCCTCATTAAAAGGTTTAGGGGATTCTGAGGCAAGAAATGCGTTACCTAAACTTCGTGAGATTTTTCTTAGCAATCGTACGGAACAATTTGTTCCTTTCCATACATTGGAGGAAATTTAAATGAATATTTATGCACAGCAATTCAGTCCAGTGCTTGAGGCCATAGCCGAAACATTGGACATACCTGAGAGTCACTATGAGTTAGCGACAAAACGCTATGAGTCCATCGGCACGTGGCTTGAGCGGGATGGATCAATTGTTGCTCCGCACACACCTTTGATTTATCCACAAGGTTCTTTTTTACTCGGGACGGTGACAAGACCTATTTCAGAGAAAGATGAATACGATTTAGACCTCGTTAGCGAGTTAAATCTTCTGAAAGACTCAATCACTCAAGCTGATCTAAAGAAGTTAGTCGGGCACGAAATCAAATCTTATGCCGAGACTCATAATATGAAGGCTCCGGTGAAAGAAGGCAGACGTTGCTGGACACTGCACTATGCAGATGGTGTTCAATTCCACATCGATATTTTACCTTCGGTTCCGGATGCCAAACTGTTCAAGGAATTTCTTGAGTCAAAAGGCTATTCACCGTCTAACTTGTCAGATTTCGCGATTGCGATTACGGACAATACACTTCCCAATTACAATTGTATTGATCCTGACTGGCCTTGTAGTAATCCGAGGGGATACGCTACGTGGTTCAGAACGCAGATGGAAACACAGTTCAACGAGAGGCGTAAGTCTTTTGCTGAATCAATGCAGCTAAGGGTTGAAGAGGTACCTGAATATAAGATCAAAACAACCCTTCAACGGGTGGCCCAGATATTGAAACGGCACCGGGACATCATGTTCGCCAATGCACCAGACGACAAACCGATCTCAATAATTATTACGACACTTGCAGGTCATGCCTACAACAACGAACCCCATATTTTAACTGCTCTGCAGAATATTGTAGCAGACATGCCACGCTACATACAACAAAAGGATGGAGTGGTATGGATACCTAACCCGGTGAATCCACTTGAAAACTTTGCAGATAAATGGGTGGAACACCCGCAGCGAAAGGAGAATTTCTATAAGTGGTTGTCGGAGGTGCAGAAAGACCTTAACGCAGCACTGGAACAGCCTAATATTCAGAAGGCAGCGGAATCCTTAAAATCGCGCTTGGGTGAGCGAGTTATTAACGAGGGGCTCCAAAAATTCCATGAAGCACAGAAAGTATCTGCCGCAATCCTTGGTGCAAAAGCATCCAGACCGCTAAAAAAAGATACTAATAGGGGAACTGAGACAGTAAAGGTTACTCCGAGAAAGCCCTTCGGGAGGTAATATCAACGATGAAAATAAATAAACGCGATAGAGAATGGTTAGCCTCACGCTTCCCGTTCTTACGCTACGAGTCAAGTTCCTCAAAAATTGTGGGGGAACTTGACTTCGATGCCGCGTATGATAACAAATCAGGAAAGGTCATAATTGGTGAGGAGGCAAGAAAAGCCGAATTGTTTCTTGGTGATACCTTTGAGATCGAAATCTACTTAGATAAACCTGATGGAAACGGGTGGCCAAAGGTGTACGAAATCGGTGATCGGCACTATCAAATTGCTAAAAGAAATAATGTCAGCACCGCTGATTTGCACTTTTACTCAGATGGTGACAACTGTTGTTTAGGCATCGAATACGGACCTAAGGATGGATTGCGCATTGATAGGTTCATCTACGATTTGGTTATTCCATTTTTTTACCGCCTTTCTTACACGGAAAAATTTGGTATCGCTGCGAGCCGCAGGGATCTTTGGGAGGAATATTCCCATGGCAATGCAGGTCTAAGGGAGTACGAAGTGGAACTCCTCAATATCGCGAGGCAAAATCCAAGTAGGTACAGATCATGCCCTTGTAGAAGTGGCAAGAAGTACATAAATTGCCACTTTAAGGCAGTTGAATTTCTGAAACAGCGTCTAAACAAGTTGTGTTTTTGTGGAAGTCGTAGGAAATACAAAAATTGCCACTTTAACAAGGGTAAATTTCTAAAAACGCGTTAA
>CAZURU010000272.1:0-7358 GCA_964623585.1 uncultured bacterium | reverse complement strand
AATCTAACAGAATGTGCTACAGTAAAGAGGCATTTTGATTTAGAAATGGTATTAGTTAATTTCAAAATATCTGGTCCATTACGGGGTTCGTGCAATACCGGTATCTTCAAATGCTTTTGATAGGGTCTTGTATGTCAAATCTGCTGCTGCGAGGGGGTCGTAATCCTTTCGTGCTTGAACCATAAAACTCACTTCAGCAGTGATAAATCCATCATATCCGTGTTGCTGCATCGCTTTAAGATAGTCTACATAATCAAATTCACCTTCACCGGGAATGAGGAACTCAAAATCGGGTGATATACCGCGTTGGTCTTTTACATGTGTATGTACGGAAACGGGTGCTAATGCTGAAACCGTCTCTTCAGTTGACATACCGACTATATCGAAATGACTGATGTCAAAATTGACCTTTAGAAAGGGAGAATCAATGATCTCAAGCAGTTCAAGCACTTTTGCAGGTGTATCTATAATCGCACCGATGTGTGGTTCCATCGCAATAATTACACCTTTTGATGCAGCATAATCAACCAATTCACCGACACGTTCACACAAGAAATCCTTCTTTGTATCCCATTCACCGGGTTTGCCACCTGTTGTCGTATTGACAGCAGCGATATTATCCCCTTGTGCAAGGTCAATTGCCAGGTCAACGCCACCTTTCAAACGCCACATATTTCGGTTGTGAGATTCAACATCAACATCCATCAGATTAGAATGTGCTGCTATTGCTGGCAAAGCTAAGTTATGCTCCTCAAGCAAGGAAGCGATCCTTTTGCGTTCAGCTGAATCTAAAGTGCTCAGTTCAGTGGTAAACCGTTGAATGATCGTTAACTCAATTCCATCAAAACCGAGGAAAGCGAGATGTGCGATAGACACGTCTATTGGAACAGTCGGCATACCCCATGTGCTGTAACCGAGTTGCATTTGTTTACTCCTTCTATAGATTAGACATTTTAATGATTTAGTTTTAAATTTTGCTAACCTCTGTTATGCTGTAGATGATTCAGCCACTTGCTCTGTGCTTGCATCCAACGGTTCACTTGATGTTGTCAAGTGTTGGGTTACGTATACATCACTATTATCTGATGCTAAAGGTTCAATAGAAAGTTGCCATCCAAATGTTTTGAGAATCGTACTAAGCGTGCCAAGATGCAGCGGGCCCTCGCTAAACAGGAATTTTGAAAGTGCGTCGGGAGATATGCCAGCTTGTTTCGCAACTTTAGGAATACCACCCTGTGCTTCTACTACATTCCGGACTCCTTTGAGAAAAAAAGGTGTGTCTCCATCAATTAGGTATTCTTCAAGTGAAACTTGGAGGTAGCCGAGTGCTTCTTCGCGGCAGGTAAGTTTTTCAATTAGAAATTCATGCCAAGTTGTAAATTTTTCCATTATTGTGCCTCCTTGTATTGTGACCAATATTCCTTTGCCCGCCTTATGTCCCTTGCTTGTGACGACTTGTCTCCAGACATGTATTGATTGGAACTATCATGTCGGGTTTCGCTTCGCTCTACCCGACCTACAAGACAGCACTTGACAAACCGCTAACCGAAAAGGGCAATAATTGATCCGATCCAATCGTTGATGAGGAAACCGACACGGTGAATCATAAGTGCCAGACGCCCCATAACGGTGTTACCGAATGCAGCACCGAACCCAATCATTAAGAAACCGATGCCGATCTTTGATGTCCACTGAATAGCACCTCTGTGTTCAACAGAAAAGAAGAAATAGGTAAGTGTACAGAATACACCAATGACAATTAGAACAGCACTGAAGAGTTGCCATGGCGTTAGGTTACCATTCCATATCGTATTGCCATATATCCCTATAAAACCGATAATGAGCAGACCGATACCAGCAATGGGTAACCACTTAAAAGTATTCCTCTGTTCAACAGAAGAAACAAAGTAAAAGATTGTGCATAATAGACCTAAAACCATCAGAATGGAACCCACTATTTCAGTTACTGTTAAACCATCATTCGTAATACTGTCGGCAATTAGGAAAATGAACCCTAATGAACCCAATCCTATTCCACCAATGGATAACCACTTGAAGGCATCTCTCTGTTCAGCAGAAATTAGAAAATATGAGACTGTACTTATAACACCAATGACCATTAGAACAGCACCTAAAGTGCCTACCCAAGAGGCAGGGTCAGCAATATGAATTGTACCGAACGGTTCAACTGTGCCTTGTGTCTGTGCAAAGATGTTCGCTTGCAATACATTAGGAATTGCCGCACCTGCACCAAAACCGATGAGAATAGCAATCGGGTACCGAATTAACCATGTATGATTGGGTGATAGTCGTGCAAAAAACAGAAGTCCGATACATATCGGTATAATTCTGAAGAGTCCCCAGAGTGTTTGTCGTGATTCAGGCGTAACATCACCCGTTATTTCTATCCAAAGACCGCTAAATGCTTCAGATAAGGGTTCCCAAGCTAACGGAATGACGCCTTGGTGTATGGTAATAACAATTCCGTATCCCACAGATATACCAACAAAAAGGTGTTCCGCAAAACGATAGAACGGATTATCTCTGTAGAGAAAACTATAGATGCATAATGTCAAGGCAGCTGCAACCCAGAGTCCAAAAACTTCCATCAGATTACGCCTCCTTTCGTCGTTGTATAAAGAATGCAATATTTCCTAAGATCACCAAACCTATAATCAGTAGATGTGCAAAGGATGCTGTATTAAGCCCCACCGTGCCGTCTCCAGGGGCGTTGAGTAGTTTTTCGTATTCAGCAGCACCCAAATAACCCGGCATCATACCTACCAACTGACCCGTCTGAAGGTATGGATACATCTGCGCGATAATAACGGCAGTAACCCCTGCAGCGATCTTCAGATTATATTTTGTGTTAGCAAAGATTATCCATGTTTCTGTTGTACTACTGGAAGCCAGATCGAGCAGTAATGAAATTTGGTCATAGTTCTTAACATCTGCCATCATTGGGATAGCACTAAGTTCGGTGTCATTATAGTCTGTTTCAAAGACACTTGCAATATCCGTTCCCATGCCGAGTATAACTGGTAACGTACCTGGTCTGTAACCTAAGTATACGTAATCCTCTCCATAGACTGCGTTGTTTTCATCAGCGATTTTTTTCATAAGTTTATCGGCTAATGTTACAGTACTGGGAAAAAGTGTCATACCTATTACGTTTATCCCTTTACTAAAACAGTGCTGCATGACAGCTTTTGCCATCGGCTCCGGTTCTGCCAGAGAGGATGGACCGTAATCGAAAGCTAACATAATATTTGATCCTGATGGTAGTCGCTCAATATAGTCGTACAGTTTTTGCGTTGGTTCAGACACTGCGATGGGTAATCTCACAGGTATCAAGGTGGGAATTATAACGACCAAGGCAACCAAAAGGAAGATGATCCTTCTGTCCATATTCATAAATCTTTCAAGCATTGCTTAATCTCCTCCTCCAAGATACGAACGTTCGATACCTAATATTATTCGTATAGATTGTGATATTACGCCTAAACTTACACCGAGTATGATTCCACGCCGCGCTGCAGTGTTTGGAACGTCCAATATCCACTGTCGGAGCCAAGATGCCCCATCTGCTATACGAGATGTACCATCTTCCAAGAGAACCCAGGACTCTGGCAAAGGTAGCCAAGATATTACCTTGTTCCAAACCAGGTCACCAACTGGGATATTACCCAACATGACAAACATGGCGGTGATGAGGAGTAGGGTTGCTTCAAACGCACGGGCGCGGAAAGCACGAAACGCCGCTGACGCGATAAAGAAAGCGAGTAGAGAAAACATCGTTGCATCCATCGGGACTTGTACATTGTCATATAACCAGACAAAGACTGGATTCAGTTGTCCGAATGGAACACCTACAAAAACCATGACTATCATGCCGATGAAGACTATAAAACTGTATTGCCAATGTTCTGAACGGAACCGAATTCTTGATGTATGAGTCTGAATCAACGTCACAACCGCTAACACTAATGCAAACGGTGATATGATAAGACCCCATTTAATTACTTCCTTATAGACTGCATCTGAATATTGATGCGGACTAAATTGTGTGTAGATCATGGCTACACCGAAAAGGAAGCAGAGAGCTAAAGGTACTTGTCGCTTCATTTAACCTCCTAACTCACACTTCTTAAGAGTGTTGTGATCCAGTTAAGACCGAAAAATTCAAGAGAGATACCAAGTACGAGTGCAGCAAAAATAAGCAGTTTGCCCCAGTCCTGACCTTTTAGACTTCCAAGTAGCATCGGTTCTTTGGAAAGGTAGGCACTAGCTGCATAGAGTTCTTCTCCAATCAGAGTATAATCACAGGCTGCAATAAAGAAGGGTAGTTGATGTTCAGAGTCAGTGCCAGCGATCTGAATAGCCCCGATAGAATTACCGGTTTCAGCCATGAGGAGTGATTCAGCGTAGAATTGCCCTTGTAGGAATACGGCTGCCGGCTTTTCCCGTATCATCATGCCATCAACCCCTGCGGCATAGGCGAATTGATCGGTAGTAAGGAAGAATATATCGTCCTCATTGTATGCATCCGGTCTCCCTACATCAAGATAGGATGTCTTTACCATTTCACGTACAACGTTCAACACGATTGGATCATTGCATGGTACACGCAGTGTCGTTTCATAGTCTGCTGTTCGCCGTGCAACCTGTCCGAGTATTGTCATACTTGCAATTGTTGCGACATTGTCTACGCCGCCTAACCCTAAGACGTAAAGAATTGATCGCCCCATCTCAGTCGCTCTACCGATAGCTTCTTCAACAGCCTCTAAACCGGGAATTCGTCTGATGAAGACCTCCCTTCCACTCCGGGCATGATAGATATTCCATACGATCGCAGTAGAAAAAATGAGCATGGCAAGGAATAAGGGAGTTTTACCTGTATGAAACCACTGACCACTTGCTTTTACCGCAGCAGTCTGTGTAGAATCCACAGGTGTTTCGTTGTCATAAACAGCACGGACAATATAAGCATGTGATTTTCCCTTAACAATCTTGGCATCCTTATACATGGCTAGGTTTGGGTCTAAGTCAGCAGCTAAGACTGCAAACTCACCTTCATCCGTATTCCGCAGAATCACGTATCCTAAAATACCACTATTTTCAGGAGCGGTATCCCATGTGACTGTTATACTTGTGCCGTCATCATTCGGTGTGTCCTTTGCCATAACATTTGATGGTGCGGTAGGTTCTTGGCTAAAAGCATACGTGCCGCATAGAAATAGAACTAAACAAGCAAGTACACAAAAGTTTGTTTTACTATATATCATATATTTCCTCTTAAAAGAGTTAAAAACTAATAACATTCTGAAATAGCATGTATGATCTCTTTGTCTGTAATATCATCTCGGATCACAACTTCACCAATACGTGTAGGTAGTATGAGGCGCAACTTTCCTCCGAGTGTTTTCTTATCAAGATACATTGATTTGCATACTGTCTCTGGAGATAGGTCAGAAGGAAAATTCAAGGGTAAATCTGCTCTTTCCAAGAGAGTCCGTTGTCTCTGATAGTCTTTTTCGGATAGCATGTCTAAATTGACTGCTAACTGTGCTGCACAGTTCATGCCGATAGAGACTGCTTCACCGTGTCTGTATCTATTATACTCAGTGAGTGCTTCAAGAGCATGACCAAAGGTATGTCCATAGTTCAGCACCATCCGTAGTCGACTCTCCTTTTCATCTTTTGCTACTATATCCGCTTTGTTAGCACATGCGTTTGAAATCATCTCAATGAGAATCTCAGCATCCAAATTCAGGATAGCATCAAGGTTTTCCTCTACCATTTCAAACAGTGACACATCCCGTATCACTCCCATTTTTATGACTTCAATTAGTCCTGCTTTGATATCTCGTTTGGGTAAGGTTTCTAACGTATCAATATCAATGACGACTAATTTGGGTTGATGAAATGTGCCGATAAGATTCTTTCCTTTAGGATGATTGATCGCAGTTTTTCCCCCAACGCTTGCATCTACTTGCGCTTGTAAAGTTGTTGGAATTTGTACATAAGCGATACCCCGCATAAAGATAGAAGCTGCGAATCCACTTAAATCTCCGATTACGCCGCCCCCAAAGGCAATGATCATGGAATGTCTGTCAAGATGCGAATCAATTAGTGCATCTAAAACTCGATTTAACTGTGTGATTGATTTGCTCTCCTCACCACCAGGGATTGCAAGCACAGAAACATCGTATCCGTTCTTGATTAAATTCTGTTTGACGATGGGTATAAACTGTTGATTGACAAAAGAATCACTAACGATAAAGACCTTTTCCGATTTTGTATAGGTGTTAAGAAAAAAACCGATTCGGTCAATTAGTTCTGTCCCGACCAGAAGTGGATAACTATTATCTTTTAGCGTAACGTGAAGTGTCTTTAGCATATATCTCGACTACTTTCTGTCAGGTGTTTTCCTACGTAATGCGTTTCTATAGTAAATCCCTTTGATATGAGAGATTATCTCAGCAAAAGTCCTATCTGTCGTATGTATCATATAATCTGCTTTTTCGTAATACGGTTTTCGTTTTGATAACATTGTTCGTATAGTGTCCATTGCGTCGGGTGTTTGGAGTAAAGGACGGTGCGTATGATGCCCCACACGTTTGAAGATTTCTTCTGGTGTAGCAGTTAGGCAGAAAACGACCCCATTTTCTTTTAGTTTGGATACGTTAGTTTCCCTTAGCACAACTCCCCCGCCAGTGGAGATAATATGGTTGTCGTAATTTGCTACTTTTTTAACTGCTTCACTCTCAAGTTGACGGAAGACCTGTTCACCGTCTTCTTCAAAAATATCAGAGATCAGTCGTCGACTATCCTGTTCAATAACTGCGTCGGTATCAATGTATGGCATGCGAAGTTGTGCCGAAATTCGCTTACCTACAGATGTTTTTCCAGTTCCCATAAAACCGATGAGAACGATATTTGGTTGCTTTTGAAACGAACGTTTCACCTTTCTTTTTACCTTTCACAGTGATCCGATGTCAATAAATTGAGAGCCCGTTATTTTGTAGATATGTAGCATTATACCATTTTCTAAGATTAAAGTAAAGGTTTTGCAGGAGATTTTTTGCTCATGCTATAATGCAGCATCAAGTCATCTAAAAAAGACATAGACAAAGGAACAGAATAGATGCTCTGTCAACTTAGAATGGTAAGACCTGACCTGAAAGACCTACCCGATATAAAAACTCCGCTCATGTAAAAAGTTGATGCAAAGTTTTTTGAATCGTGTATACTTTATCATATGGATTTTCCAATAATAGACCTAATTGATGAAGAACAAGCAACTGTTTGGTTGCTGAAACACTTTCACCCGGAAGGCTTACACTGTCCTCATTGTG
>CAZURU010000271.1:0-7373 GCA_964623585.1 uncultured bacterium | reverse complement strand
AGGGTGGAAGGGTGGAAGGGTAGAAGGATGGAAGGATGGAAGGATGGAAGGATGGAAGGGGGGAAGGGTGGAAGGATGGAAGGATGGAAGGATGGAAGGGGGGAAGGGTGGAAGGTTGGAAGGATGGAAGGATGGAAGGTTGGAAGGTTGGAAGGGTGGAAGGATGGTGAATTTGCACAATCTAACAGAATGTGCTACGAGGGACACAAACTGGAAAGTTTGTGCTACAAAGAGGAACAATTATTGGGGCACAGTCAAGGATGAATGTATAGAAAAGAAAGACGTGATATGATATACTCTATCCAATAGGATTTAGTGAGTTTCTTACGAATATAATGAAAATAGGTGATACATGAGTTGGCAACTGGTAACTACAGTCTCTGATGAACAAGTGAGATTCTACAAAGAAAATGGGTATCTTAAGTTTGGACGTATTTTTACCGAGTTAGAATTGAACGCGTTACGTGAATATGTAGACTTAATGATTGAGAATTTACCAGAAGGTAAACGTCCTGAACAGATGGATGTTCCGCATTTTGAGCATCCGTATCTTTTCAAGTACTTGACACATCCGCGCGTGTTAGATGTGATTGCGCGATTTATCGGTCCCGATATATTGCTCTGGTCCAGTCATTTTATCAGCAAACGTGAAAACGATGGTATGGAGGTACCGTGGCATCAGGACGGTGTCTATTGGGGTAAGATGTTAGAACCGATGTGTGTAATTACGATGTGGCTCGCGGTTGATGAATCAAAGATTGAAAATGGATGTATGTGTGTTATACCCGGGAGTCACACAACTGTAGAAATACATTAAGGAGGATTTATGCGTCCCTATTTTGATGTTCACTGCCATATCGGCATGACGGTTTCCCGTGCTCCTGTCGTTGGTCAGTCCGTTGGAAGATGTTTAGCACGCATGGCTTCTGCATGTGTTATCGGTGCGATTCCGTGTCCAACTGCGGGTAGTCCACAAGCACGTGGTGTATTGGATACACGTTCACAGCATGAGGTCATTGCAAAGACTTGCCAGAAATATCCTGAACGTTTCCCAATTGGACTTGGTATCGTAGAGGTACGACATGAACAAGCTGGTGTTGATGAGCTTGATAGAGCTATGTGTGATGATGGTTTAGTTGGCTTTGTATGTCATCCGGGATTGTCTGGACATTCGCTTGGTGGTGAGCTCTATGCGTTCTTGGAAGTCGTTGCGATGCATAACGGGTTGTGCCTGCTGCATCAGGCAGGTTCTACGAGCAACATTGCTGCTTATGCTAGAAGATTTCCGTCTGTCACCTTCATTATCGGTCATGTTTCAATGAACAAAGGGGGTCATCTTGATGCTATCCAGCATTGTGCGAATTATGATAATATCTGGTATGATGTTGCACAGAAACCGGATGGTGCAGATGAAAGTTGGGACTTAGTCCACTTGGTTAATAATCTTGATAAGGATCGGTTGATGTTTGGCAGTGATTTGCCTTATTATGATTTTCGTCTTGTTCAGTCGCAGATTGAAAATGCTGGTGTTGATGATGAGACGAAAGAGAAGATAGCTTATCAGAATGCTGTTCGGTTGGTTCAACAGTTTAATGATGCATGGGAGCCGAGATTATCTCCAATTGTGCCACCTCAGGTCTATACGGAATTGGAGTTGTGGGCTGCTAATGGAGCCAGGCTTAAGTAATAATACCATTTCTACTTTATAATATACCATTTGCGTAGGTCGTGTAGATGCACGCCAATAAAATATTAACTGGCGACCTGTATTGCTCTATAATGGGTCAAGATGTTGGGTTTCGTTCCTCAACCCAACCTACGGAAGAATGGAAGAATAATAATTAAAATTGGTATAAGGTATTATTTAACCACTTCAACGGCACGTATACGATGCCGCAGTATTAAGATACAGAAGGTGGTAAGTGCTGTTAAAAGGAGTATCGTCCAAGATATGTGTAAGCTGTAGCTTTCATCTAAACCGAACAACACGTCGCCAAGGCGTTCAAAGTTTGCCCAAACTGAAACTACCGCTACTGTACTTGTGTTCATAACTTCTTTGAGTATGAGGTGAATTATTGGTAATCCGAACCAAACTGCACAAAAACCGATTGTTGCGAAACGTAGGTTTTTTGTTAGTGCAGAGAATGTCAACATCAATAAGCTCGTTATTGTGGTGACTACAAGTGAGTAGATAATGATTGAGAGGATTAACCAGTAGTTTTCTTTAAAAAACGGCGTATCTGTTAATAGCACATGTTGCAGAAACAGCAGAAGAGCTGGAGCTAACGTCATTGATGCAAGTAGTGTACCGATTGCTACGAATTTCCCGATGAGATAGTCTCTCCATGAGATGGGTTTAGATAGGTAAAGTGAAAGTGCGTTGTATTTGAGATCGTTTGAGATTAGGCCTGAGCCTCCGAAAACGACGACGAGGGCGATTAATGCCACTGATGGAAAAGGGTGTGTTCTAAATATGAATTTCTGGAAGAAGTCTTCACCTATTTCGTCAAAGGGGAATGAAGCATCGTCAAGATAATTGAACATATAGATGAGTATTGCATGTACTAATATATAAATTACCGGAGGTACAGCGACAATTAGTCGGATAATTTTTCGTTGTGCAAGTAGTTTCAATTCTGCTTTAGCGATTACCCACCATCGTCTATATTTATTGTTTTGGAGCGTACCGTCCCAATGTCTGTAGTCTTGTGTGTGAATAGGCATTTTTAGTTCCTATAGATTGCCGTGCTTTGTAAAGTATCAGTGAATGGTCCCTGTTTCTTGGTTTTTACTTCAATTATGATGATACCTAAATTTGTATCGCGTTCTGGGTCGTCATCAATGTATCTGCGAGGTATTTCTGCACTCAAGAGTCTATCGAGACTATTCGGTTCTTGTGACCATCGGACGTCATAAAGTCTATCGTCATAGACCTTTTGATGTTGTTTACCATTTCGTAAGGAGTAGACTTTAGCATTCGTGATGAATTCTGCTTCTGAGATAGTGCTAACACCTACGTTTGGACTGAGTATGCTTTGATTCCAGATGAGTGGAATCCCGTGTTTGTCTGTGAGGTATATAATGATATCTAACCTGTCTAAGCGTGGTTCAGAAAGGATCTGTATACCTTCAAAGTTTTGGATTTCACCAGTTCCACACCCTACGTATACCAGTATACAGATACAAAACAGAATGGAAAATTGCTGACAAGATCTTTTTCTGAACATATCAAGGTTCCTTTCAATCTTTTACAACTGAGCCTGACATACCATCTTTTAGCAGATGTTGATTCTCGACTATTATCTGAACAGACTGAGAGATTTTCGTCTGTGTCTCGATTTCGCTTCCATATACACCTCCTATGTTCACTTGTTTTAGACGTATGCGGTTCTGTTCGACGACAAAGATATTCCCTTTTCCGTTTTGAATCTGAAGTACTGCCCGTTGTGGCAGTAAGGTCACGTTTTTGCGTTCACTAGTTTTGATAGAAATTGTTATGGAAGTGCCGGGTTTTAGTGCGTCATTCTGTTTTGAAGTTGTAGGTGTATTATTGGGTTCAGTGTTTTTCAAATTTTGCAGTGTGGCATGAACAGTGGCAGCATTTTCTCTCTCTTTGACAGTAGGACTGATAAAGTCAATTGTTCCTATTATATTCTGTATTCCGGATGCGGTAGAAATGAGTACCATATTACCGATCTGTATTCTGCTAATCTCACTGACTGGCACTTTCCAAACGGCTTTTAGTATATCAACAGCTACGATTGTATATACGGGTTGTCCTTGTGAAGCTGCGGATTTTGCATAGTCTCCAGTTTCCAGATGCCGTTCAGCGACGATTCCATTGATGGGCGAAAGGATAGCAGCTTGATTTACCTGTTCCCGTGCAAGTTTGAGTTGTTCTTCAGCTTCACTGGCTGCAGATTTTGCGATTGCGATTTCTCTTTCCCATACCTTTGCTTCTACCAGTTTTTGTGTGGTAATTAGGTTTGCTTTTGCTTGTGTGACTTTTGCTTCAGCTACAGTTTGTCCGGCTTCTACATTTAGACTAACGATTTTTGCGGATATATTTGCATATACTTTCGCTTCTACGCGTGGTCTTAACACACCTTGGTAGCTCTTTTCAGAAACGATTGTTACCTGCCTTGGTTTTTCCGTTTTCACATAGGTAATATTTTCTGCTTCTTGTGCTGCTGTATCACTTTTATTTGTGATAAGTGGACTTAGGAACAGTAAAGGCAGTACAAACAGTATAAATCTGATAGTATTGGGTTTCAATACTCTTACCTCCTACCCAATTAAGGTTTTAGTTTATGCTTGAAATCTTTTGTGAACTTCTTGATTTTAGGATGAATTACGAATTGGCAGTATGATTGTCCAGGATTTAGTTCAAAATAGTTATGGTGATAGTCTTCAGCCGGATAGAAAACATCTATTTCTGTTATCTCAGTGACAATTGGGTCATCCCACGTGCCAGAGTTTTCCATCTCTTTTTTAGATGTTTCAGCTACTTCGCGTTGTGCCTCTGAATGATAGAAGACAGCAGAGCGGTATTGCGTGCCGACATCATTCCCTTGCTTATTCAGTGTTGTTGGGTTGTGAGTGTTCCAGAAGATTTCCAACAACTCGTTGAAGGCGATGGCATTGGGATCGAATTCAATCTGAACCACTTCAGCATGCCCTGTCGTTCCTGTACATACGTCACGATAATTTGGATTGATTGTCGTGCCACCAGTATAGCCTGAGGTGACGTTATGAACACCTTCCACTTGTTGAAAGACTGCTTCGACGCACCAAAAGCATCCTGCGCCGAATGTGGTAGTTTCTGTTTGCATTTTATTATGTATGTTTCTCATCAGATAATGTTGAAGATTTTCGTTAGTTTATGAGATTTAGAAGAATTGGACAATTAGATGTATGATACCACAAGTAAATGGTGATTGCAAATTAGTAGTTATCAGGTTCTGAGTGGAATTCCAATATTTCTAATTGAGCATTTGGGTTTATTAGTTCTTGTAGACAAGCATCCCAGTAAGCGACGGTATACTGTTTTACCGTTTCAGACTGGTTGTCTTGATTAAGATAATTCTCAATCCAATCGAGTAATCGTCGTCGTGGTTCTTGTCGGATCTGTTTACTGTCTTCATCTATGATAATGTTTCGGAACTCTGATAATGTGTCTGTTTCTAACTGTAGGTCTGGTTCATAGTATAACGTTAGATTAGCCATCAGACTCAGTGTTAAGTTCTGAATTGGATCAATCGCGATACTGAATGGCGGGTCAACAGAGAAGACTTGGTCAAGTGGCAGTGCTTGAACATAAGTCCAGCGTGATTCAAGGTAATCCAATTGTTGACGAATTATTTGCATATCAGACAGGTTGGCAAGGGGTCTGGGTGAATGGTAATCTTTAACGATTACTTGTGCATTGGATATTGTGATATTGTATGAAGAGAGTGCATCTAGAGTTTTTGCTTCTGTATGATTATAGATATGGATGCTGTCGATGTCAAGATGCATAAGGGTCTCATCTGGTTCGATGCGTGCGTTTTCCAGAATGTGATTTGCTCTCTGCAGCAGTTTGTCTGTAAGTGTATTTCCGATTTGGTAGAATTTGACGATAGGGTTTGCCAATAGAACTCTCACAGCTTTGTCTAAGTTGCCGTTACTGCCGTATTCTAAACCGATGCTTGTCAGTGCAAAGGAGGTTTGTATCTGTGTCCTGAGTGCTGATTCATCGGATAGGTCGACGACCTTCATCGTAATGAGTTTATGTGTTAGTGCGGCGATGTCGTCGGAAAGTATTTCTGTTTTTTCGTGGTTTATTTTTCCGATGTCATCTCCGTGTGCTAATGTGCGCGCCAAAAAGGATTTGCCATCAAGAGTTGTGTTGGCAACGAGTGAGAACTTACTGGTCTGCATTGTCTTCTTCGTCCTCATCAAGTTCAATTGAATCTAAGTCAACTTTCTGTTGTATTTCAGTTTCTGTGACTTTGATTCCTGCTTTCTTATCACGTTCCTTGATGCGTTCTTCTCTTTCTGCTCTTGCTTTTTCTAATGCAGTGACAAGTTCTTTATCTACATCAGTTTCTTTATCAATAACGAACAACTCTCTCATAAGGAGTGTGAAGAGATCTGCATCCGCTTCCCAAATTGCGTTGAGTATTGCTTTTGCTTTTTCATCTTTACATTCAATTGAAGGAGAGTTTGGATCGATGATACCTTCTTCTATGAGCATTGCGCCGAGTGCACCTTTTAGTTTTACCCTATCCTTTAGAAGTGCAGCGAAAATCCGCATATCCATCTGTCCCATGAATCGACTTAGGTCTTCTCTATCACATTCTGAAAGTTCATAGAGCCATAGATTCAGTGATTTTTCATCTATTTCTCCTTCATGCCAGATAGCGATGTCGATAATCTCTTCAAATTGTTCGTTTGATAAACATGGTAAGAGTCCGCATGCAAGACCTGTTCCAAGAAGCGTGTCTAACACTTGTAAGACATCCTCAGTCGGACTTTCCTGAATGAGTTCTGTGCAGTCTGGAACTAAGTAGTATAATTCTTCTCTCTGTTTCGGGTTTCGTGTTGCGCGGATAATATTGAGCTGTTGGTCTTTTTCGTAGCTTTGAAAGAGTTGTTCTGCTTCACGTGTAGGGAGTGATAGTAGTTTATTGACTTCTGATTGTGGAATAACCAATTTATTGGAACTGTTCATACCAATCCTCCCGGTATGCCTTGCGATGTTTAGTTTTGTATTTCTTTTTCGATTGTAGTTTTAATAGTAGACTGTCAATTTCTACATGTAGGTCGGGTAGAGCGAAGTGTCAGTAGAATATTAACTGGCGACACGTATTGATTGGAACTATTATGTCCAAATCAACGTCAAATGCGCTTTTGGCATTTGTCGGGTTTTGCTTCGCTCTACCTATAGGTGTAAAGTTGAGGACTGTAACGCGTCATTTTCAGTGCAAAAAAGTGTTGCAAAATTGATATACCTCTTGCATAATATAGAAATATGTAATGTTTTCATATAATCAAAAAGCTGCTATCAAACTGCAGCTCCGTTTTGATGTGTTGATAGGTGCTTTCCAAAATTTCACATCACAGATGGTATCACTGCCGATAGCACAGCAGAAAAGGAGTTTGAACCGCTTCCTGCTGGGAGTTTACGTTTAGCCGACCTCGGTTATTTCTCGTTGGATACGTTTGAAAAACTGACACAAGCAAATGTCTTTTTGCTAACAAGATTGAAAGTAGACTGTAAACTCTTTGATGAACACGAAGAACCCTTCAGTTTGCCTGAGCACCTCAAAACAACAAATTATAGTGTGTCTCTCTTGATACTCGCTATGCGTTCAATAGATGTTACTTGCCGT
>CAZURU010000270.1:0-7382 GCA_964623585.1 uncultured bacterium | reverse complement strand
ATTGGTATGGGCAAGCAGGCGGTGCCCTTGATACTGGAAAGGATGCAGGCAGAGAAGGGACACTGGTTTATCGCGTTGCGCACCATCACGGGAGCCAATCCTGTGAAACCGGCCGACAGGGGCAAGGTCGCAGTAATGCAGGCATCCTGGCTGGAATGGGGCGAAGCCAATGGATATATTTGACTGGGAGCAATTGCTTGCCGAAGCATTTCCAAGACTGTCCAGCGAAACGTTTGGAATTGTGGCTCAACCCACATTCCGGTACAACTGCATCGCATACGCTGCCGGTGACGCGAGCCAGTGGTGGGAGCATGAAGAAGATCACTACTGGCCTGATTACGCTACGCGATCAGACAGTATAGAAAGCCTGATTGAAGTATTCACCGGCTTGGGGTTTCAGCAATGCCGGGACAGCAGTCTTGAAAGCGGCTATGAAAAGGTCGCGCTATACGAAGAAGAAGGTGTGTGGAAACACGCGGCATTACAGACTCCCGCCGGACGCTGGCGCAGCAAAATGGGGGAAGGGCCGGTGATAGAACACCTCAGCCCGGAGTCGCTTTCCTGTGGAATGTACGGAAATCCGACAATCTACATGCGAAGGTCCGCAAGTGAAGCTTACTAGCAGCGAATCCGAAGGAACATATCAGACCGACCCCATCCTCGTATCTAGATTGCCAGCAGTGCCGTATGTTTTCACGACAGACCATAAATCAACTGTTTTATGAAGGTTTGGTCCATGAATGCTGGAGAAACGAAAATGTTAAATAACAAATGGGATATTGTAATGACCACGGTGATGTGTGTGCTATTGGTGAATGGATGCGCAATAAATAAGAATATGAAAGAAGAAACAAAATTGAATGAAGAAATAAATAAAAAGATTATGGAGATGGAGAGAACAAGCGGTCCCGATACATTACTACTTAATCAAGTAACTTGGAAACTATTCACAGAAAATGTCGATAGATGTAGAGGAACGATAAAGAAATATTTTGGGTTTAGTATGCAAGAAAGTGAAATAAGGCCAGGAATGCGGTTTGTAACATACGTTATTCAGGGATCCCCCGCATGGAAGAGTGGCCTGAATAAAAAGGATAAGATACTTGATTCAAAAGAGATAAATAATCATCTGTTAATAGAAATCAGAAGAAAAAACCATATTGAGCAAAAGATAATAGATGCAACATGGATATGCGACATACCTGTTAATTACATAGAAAGCGAAAATATGGATGCATATGTGGAAGATAACAAGATATTTATTACAAGCTCATTAATCGGTATGGCAGAAAGTGATTCTGAAATCGCAGCAATAATAGCGCATGAGTGGTCTCATAGTATGGATACAGAATGCAATAACGAAAATATAAGATATCTACCTGCCGTATCTACTGGAATTAGGGTAGTAGGAAGAATTTTGTTGAAAGAACTAGGGGAATTAGGATTGATTTATTTATTTAAATCTGTTGTGACGGGTGATGAAAAAGAGTGGGAGGGAAAAAGTGATAATCGTGAAGCACCAAGAGAATACGACAGAGAAAGAAGAATGAATGAATCTGAATTGAATAAATTAGACTGTGAAGGCAGAGCAGACGCATTAAGCTTAAAATTAATGAAAAAGGCAGGTTATGATACAGGCGCCGCAATTAATTTGCTAGAGAGATTAAGTAGAATATTTAAGAAAAAAGAAGATATGGAGACAAGCTATAAATTAAGAAAAAGAGCTTGGGATTTAAGAAAGATTGTTTATGATACTCGGAGATTGCACTAATTAACTTGGGAGGGACTGTAAATAATTGAATGACTACAGCAGTTGAATGGAATAGAGGTCATGTCAGGCAATCAGCCTAAAGGCTGGCGATAACTCTAGAGCCAGTCAAGTATCTAATCTAAAGTGTGTAATTCATAGACATCCTTTCAATAAAATAGATCTCCATGGACAGAGAAATTCAACAACGAAACAAATAATTAAAGTAAAGACGAAATCATATGAGCATCTTTGAAGACACAAATCCCCGAGCACTAAAAGACCTCCTTTCAGAGATCAAGAACTGCACGACCGTTCTTCCAGACTTCCAGCGCGACTTCGTATGGGAACCAAGTGCGACCCAGGAACTGATTGTATCGATCGCAAGCAACTATCCGGCTGGGAGCATCCTGCGTGTACGCGATGGCAAGCGGGTATTTGCTGTCCGTGAATTTGAAGGTGCACCTATGCTCAACGACACGAAACACACCTTTCTCGTCTTAGATGGTCAGCAGCGTCTCACCTCTCTCTACCAAGCCTTTTATGGCGTCGGAGAGCATCGTTACTTCCTCAACCTCAACGCTCTCATCGAGGGCGCCGACTTTGAAGAGGCGATTTTCCATGTGCGGGCGAGTACTAAATGGGCAAAGGCCCGTGAAGACTTTGCTTTGCAGGCCGAGGAGTTGCTGTTGCCGCTTTCGGTTTTAAAGGGGGGTGGCGGTGATTTTAGTAAGTGGAATCGCAAGGTTGCACGCTGCCAGCCGTCGGATGAACAACGCATTATTCTGGAAGATAACCTTGATAAGATTGATGATATGTGGATTAGCGTCATGGATGATTATCATTTCCCTGTCGTAACACTGTCGGACAAGACCGAGCCCGACGCGCTCTGTACGATTTTCGAAACCTTGAATCGCACTGGTGTGAAACTCAGCGTCTTCGAGTTGCTGACTGCGCGATTCTGGCCGAAGAATATCAAACTGCGCGAATTATGGGAGAAGGCGCTTGAGACTCATTCGGTTATCGCTGACTTCTCGGTCGATCCCTACTACGTTTTGCAAGCCATATCGCTTGCAAGCCGCAAGACACCGTCATGCAAACGTGGCGATGTGCTAAATATGGCGGCGTCCGACATCACGGCTTGGTGGGACAAGGTCGTGTTTGGACTTGCCACTGGGCTCGAAATTCTGCGCGACGACTGTAAGGTAATGTTGCCTAAGTGGTTACCCTATCAAACTATACTGCCACCGCTCGCCGCGGTTTTGGCTCGGGTAGGAAGTCTGAAGACCGCTGAGGCAGGAGCGCAACGTGAGAAGCTCAAGCGCTGGTTCTGGTGCACGGTTTTCGGTCAGGTTTACGAGAGCGCGGCAAACAGCAAAGCAGCTAAGGATGTGGTCGAGCTACTGTCTTGGTTTTCGGGCGGTGACCCACCGGAATCTGTCGCAAGTTTCTGCTTCGACCCACGAGCACTAAGCGACGCGGCTCCGCGCCAGCGCGCGATCTATCGCGGTACTATCTGTCTAATCCTTTGTGGCGGAGCGCGCGACTTTCACACCCGATCCGTAATCACCGGCAAGCTTATGACCGAGGAGGGGATCGATGACCACCACATCTTTCCGGCTAAATTCTTAGGTGATGAGGTGCCAACCCGCCAGCGTGATTGCGTGCTTAACCGGACGCTTATTGATCGCACTACTAACCAGATGATTGGTGCCCGCGCGCCTTCCGACTATCTTGGCGAAATTCGAAACACGCCAGGGTTTCCTTTCGAGGATGTGTTAGCTTCGCACGGTCTTCCCACGGCTGTTGACTCGCCACTGATGTGCGATAATTACACGGCGTTCCTTGCGTTTCGGCAGGAATGCCTGTGGCAGGAGATTCAACGCGTCACGGGCGCTACGGTGGCGGCGGATCTCGAAGTCGACGATGAGGGTGTGATATGAAGTTTATGAATGCTGGCTACGATCGCCCCCGACTAAATGTGGATTCCGGTTCAAAGTGAACACTTTTCGGGCATTTCCGGAATCGGTGTTCACAATCCCGGAATTACCGCGTTCCGGGTGGCAGCCTTCATGTGAAATGGGTGGCAGGATTCACTGAAATACGCAGAAGGTCCTACAAGGTGCCATGGTCATTATCAAGAACGATCTCTATGAATCACATCTAAATTATGACTTTGTGTTTGTCGTTTAGCCCACTTACAATTTCTTTTATTTTAGTTTTACCCCATTGTTTCGAAGCTGTTTCTAATTTCGCATAAGTTGCGTGGCATACCAGAGGCCCTACCGTTAAATTAGCCTCATTAGCAACAAAAGCTTGCAATCGTGCTAAGCCAAGAAAATTTCCCAACGCTTTTCTAATAAAATATTGTGATCTATATAAAGCAGTTACATATAGTTCATTCGATGGGCCCAATTTCATGCTTATGTGACTTAAACATTGATCGCCCATAATAGACATCGTTTCTCCTTTCCTCTCGGGCATATAAATAGGTATGTCAGTCAAATCTACCAGTCCAAGTTCATAACAAGCTCTTTTTGTATTTGGAAGCCCTACTTGTGTTTTTAGCTTTTTCACTAAGTTTTTTAGGGGGTTAATTTCACCGTTTGACCCATGACGACGAACCATTCGCTGAATATATGTTCCTGGCCTATTTGCTTGCATTGACTTTATTTCGGGGTATATTTCATCCGGATAAATTTCGAATACGCCTTTAGAGCCATGCAGTAGATATTCCGTAGCAGGAAATATTGTTTCTGCAACTGTATGTATTGGGCTTTCATCAAAATTATATAGAATGGAATCTATTTCATTTTGTGCATCTTTTGTCAGGAGATCCGGCTTGCCCGGATCTGAGATTTCGATGATTAAATTGTAGTCAATCCAACCATCTCCAATTGACTTTCCGTCGTTGTATAAATGATGTGCAGCTAGGAGCCATGCTTCGCCTCGAGTGTTTGCTTGTATTGGTGTCATTAGTTTCTACTTCTCACACAATTATCATATAACCGACAAATTTATCATCCAAATAGGTAAACGGTATCCACGCATATCCTTGATTACCCCATTTGGTCCCCCAACTATTACGAATTAATAGATAATAATTTCCATTTTTATCTGCTCCTAGTCCGACGACTAAAACCGCATGTTTACCAAACCCAATTCCATTGCCTGGTATTATATAAGGTTCAGCTAACGGCTGTAAGAAAGAATTTGTGACATTTATTCCAATGACTACAGGTTTATTACTACGTATTTTGTCTATAACCACTAAATAATCACTGGTGAGTGCCCATTTACTTTTCGCTTTCCAAATATCTTGAATATTATCAGGTGGATGTGAAATATTAGTTTGATTTGGATTGTATGGCCAATCCGTTTCAATTGGCTGTCCTTGATTCTGAAGGGCTTCTTGGGCTGCCGCAAAGGTAATCCCGCAATTAATAGCGTTTATAGCCATGTGTTGTAAAGCCCAATAATATAAAAACTCTACGGATAGGCCTTCCTTCATTTTTTGATGAAATGAATGACCATCACTTAATGCAAATGCTAAGCATGTTGGGCGCTTACCTTGTGATTTAATCGGGCTAAGCATATGCCGCAAGTCGTTTAGAATGTTCACTGTTAGTGCAAATAAAAAAGAGTTATGCAGCAGCCGTTCTCATATACCGAGACAAGCCCTCCGGCTCTTTGCCTAATAAAGATATTTCTAAATTAATTTGGTTAATGGGGGACGACTGGTCATCCCATGATTGTTTTTCCTGTAATAGAACTCTTACTACCCCCTTGCCTTGAATCACTACTCTTCTGTGAACAGGATCACCGAATCTTTCATTATTAGCTGTTTGACGGCCATCACGTAATATTTTTAATTCGCCATAATCAGCTGGTGTAGAGAAGTTCCAAGAATATCCGTTGGCAACATGTTCATCTAATACAAATACTAGGTAGTCATCTGGTCCAGCGATTAGATTAGCTCCATCATCATTTGAAGTTATTAGCCAAACATCTGGAAACCAAGATTCTGGTATTAAATCAGATAGTATTTTTTGTTTACTTTCTTTGGGGGGATGTGTTCGTAATCTATGGACTTGCGACTTAGATAGAAATCCATGTGAACGTAACGTCCAGCAAGTCGCTTCATAACTTAAACCAAGTCGAAGTGATAATTGATAAACAATTTCTGATCTAAGAATTTGATTCTTGCTCCAGTTTTGCCTCTTCATATGTGAAACCAATAACCATTTGGGGACTAAAAACTCTGCCGCAAAAGCATCGGCAGCATCTTCCTGGAAGTCATCTCTGAATCTGCCGCGAGCCACGAAGCCAACATCTTTATCCAAACTCACGGTTTTGTGCTGTAACACAAAATGGCCTAATTCATGGGCAGCAGTAAATCGTTGCACGTGTAAGTCACGTTTTGTTGTTACTAATATTCCAGGACTTTCAGATGGGATATATAATCCTAGTAGACCATCCAATGGTTTGAATAATAATTTAATTCCTAGCTGTGAAATAATTGAAAAAACGTCAATAGATGCAGTACCTGTTTTAAGTTGTTCATATATATCGAACTGATCATGCAACTCATTAGCGGCACCGACTCCCGCAAGTATTGCTTCTCTGTTATTCATTGTGGTTCATTTGATGATTGGCTGGCTAAGTACTCAGCGAATTTCAACACTTGTTCTCTATCTTCGTCCGCGAGCTTACTTACCTTATCCGACAGTCGAGTTAATATTTCCACGTTCTCTTGCGATATTGAGCCAAATACTTCACTGGTAAAATATGATATAGGTCGCTCGTAGAGTTTTGATAATGCATTTAGTTCCACTGTATCAATCTTTCTTTGCCCACTTTCCATCAAAGAAATCGCAGAACGAGAAATCTTCAACATTCTTCCAACTTCCTCTTGGGACAAACCGAGATACTCACGAGCTTCTTTTAATTTCGCACCTAATAATTTTCTTTCAGTTGTCATCTAAGCAGTCACCGTTTCTTGAGGTAGATGTAAGATTTTTGTTTTCTTAAAATAATCCTGTTTCAAATTGTTCATTAGTTCTAACGCGACGTCTTTTGGAGGTGTTTGGTAACCTCCTTTTTTCACAATTTTTGGATCTAAGGATATACCGAGATATTTTTTTACAACTCCCGATACTTTCATCACGGTTTTTGAATCTACGTGAGGCAGACCGACCCACAAATCGGACTCGTCACTTCCATCTAAATCAGGAGCGTCATTAGAAGGTACTAATTCACGCACTAGTCGCTTTTCAATATCTTTAGCTAAGGCTGGTGCTATTTTGTCAAATTCTGCTTTGGTTTTCGGGAAATTATTTGACATTAGTTAAGATAGATAAGTGTTCGAATAGCAAACATAATAACTCATTTTTGTTCGAAAATCAAACATTTTTTTGTAATTTTATTTGAAGTACCATCGAGGTAAAAATAACTGTTTGATTAAAATAGAAATTTGCTTGCAGATTTGAATCGATATTCGATAGTTGAGGCATGTCAACTTCAACCTTGAATGACTTTTTTGAGGGAGATAATGTTAAAAATATATCTAGGAACCCGAGCCTAGCCCGGATTTCTCACCACGGAATAAAATAAGGCCGCGTCCTATGGTATAATG
>CAZURU010000269.1:0-7427 GCA_964623585.1 uncultured bacterium | reverse complement strand
CATGTCGCCAGTTAATATTTTATTGGCGTGCCTCTACCCGACCTACAACGCATATCGCATTTAATTATCAAATTCACGTTATTATTTAATGTTTTATCGTCAACAAACTAAAATATAAGTGCAATATATATGCCAAGATATATCAGTATATTAAGCTGCATTCAGCAAAAAGTGTGTCAATTTGGCAGTTTTAAATAAATCAAGCAATTGACGGTAAATGTCAATTTGGCACAAGTGGATTAATCATATAGTTTTGAGGTGTGCCCACGTAGTGGTTAGTTTCTCGGATGGTTCAACTGTTAATATAGTCTCAATACCTCTCTGAATTTTCCTGATTTCCTTTTGGGAAAGCCCGCGATTAAACAGAGCAAACTCATCCATATCACCGTTATAGTAGCGGTTTAAACTGAAAGGTTCTTCAGTACCAATCAACAGTGATGATCCAACATGAACTAATTTTGAATCCTGTTTTGGATGATTAATTAGCACCTCACCGTCAAGGTAAACTGTCCACCACTCTCCGCTCTGAAACGAGACAGCGACGTGTTGCCATTTATCTTTCGTAATCTTATTGAGACTTTTCTGAGGTGCTACACGTTCCTCTGTGAGTCTCCATCCCATCCATATAAAACCGTCTGGATGGAGGATAATTTCAAAAAACTCATCTCCATCAGGTCCCTTCGCTGCGATGAGTTGCCATTCACCTGGACCTCTTTCCAACGTAGGACGAATCCATGCACAAATGGTAATTCCGTCTGTAAATTCAAACTGACGAGAATGAACAACTCGAACAAATCCGTTTTCACCCCCGAAATTGAGTCCCTTTCCATATTTGCCTCTGGTCCAGCTTGTATCTCCTTGTAATAATCCATCCTGCCCGTTTCCTGACAGATCAGTTACGGTTTCACCTATGCCATCTTCAAAAGCAAAATAGACAAGCAATCCATCCGTTTCTTTTGCTGTGCTGATTTGAAAATTCGATGCCAGAAATACAGTTGCAAGGAAGATAACTATAAACTTTCGCATGAGTTTTACCTCTTTCTTATTTTTGATCAATAAGTTAAATGTAAACGGTTACAACATCCACCAAAAATAGAGCGAGTTGTTCTAAGCGAAAGGGAAGGTTCCCAGATATCCGCGTGGGCGCGAAACATGCCACACCCCATCATACATCGGTGTAACCTGATAATGACAAACGACATTACTCCGCTCCATATCATCACGTTCCTTTGCACCTTGGTGCGGCATGTGGTTGATGAACACGACACAATCACCTGCTTTTGGGTACAAGACAACGTGTTCTTGCGATTCGCACCATTCCTCAAATTTGGGACGGTCCATTGGGTATAGATGCGGAGGTTCGTTCAGATGCCCTCCCTTTACAAACTTGAGATGCCCCTCCCCAGGTCCGTTGTCCTGGAAATAGTAAGTTGTGTTTATCCCAGCAGGAGCCATTGCAAATGGGTGGTCTTCCACATACCGCTTTTCGTGCCAATATCCATAAAAGTCCATGTGCCATTCCTGTAAATAGGGTCCTGGGTTGATATGTGCACGTAGGCTACGAAGTTGACACTGTTTACCCATTAACCCCTCAAGATATGGACGAACACTCGGATGCCCAACGAGTGGTGCGTAGGTATCCGGTTCACGATCCAGCAGGGAATCAAACCACATATTACCAACAGCGTTCAATCCCTCTTCCCAACCCTGTTCACGCGCAAAATTAACCCGTTGACGAATGTTTTCGGTTTCTTCAGGGGACAACGCACCTTCTATTAATATGTAACCATCCTGCAGCAATTGCTCAACATTTACTTTCGGATCATTCATGGAGTTTCTCCTTTTCAACATACCAGACTCTATAAGTACCAATAACTAATCAAGCGGTTCTAAAGGTTGTGAATGTCCAAAAACAGGTTTCGGTGCATCGCCAAGGGTTGCCCAACGCGCTGCGTTAGCGATCACCTGCCGCACATTCTTATCATAATAGATCGGATACGTTTCGTGACCGGGACGGAAATAGAATATTTTTCCTCTGCCACGATAGTAACAACAACCGCTACGGAATACCTCACCCCCAGGGAACCAGCTGATAAAAATAAGCGTGTCGGGTTCAGGAATGTCAAACGGTTCACCATACATCTCGGTTTTTTCTATCTCAAAATATTCATCGAGTCCTTCTGCAATCGGATGTCCGTGTTCTATCACCCAGATACGTTCTTTTTCTGCTGCCTCACGCCATTTCAGGCTACAAGATGTCCCCATCAATCGAGTAAAGGGTTTAGAATAGTGTCCAGAATGCAGGACGATCAGTCCCATCCCTTGTAATACCCGTGCCTTTACCTTATCAGCGATGGCATCTTCAACGGCACCGTGTGCGGCATGTCCCCACCATATCAGCACGTCTGTCTTATCCAGTACTGCGTCAGTTAGTCCGTGTTCAGGTTCATCCAACGTAGCGGTTAGTGTTTCAATGCCGTGTTCACTTAACCCATCGGCAATAGCAGAGTGAATGCCTTCTGGGTATAACTTTTTGATAAAATCATTCGTTTTTTCGTGTCTAAATTCGTTCCAAACTGTAACAAAAGGTTGTGACATAAGTTTCTCCTTATTGTCAGAAATTGTTTTGAAATTATATTTATACCATTTCTAAATGAAAATGCCTCTTTACTGTAGCACATTCTGTTAGATTGTGCCGTTCACCGCTTCATCTCTAAACAGTCGGTAATGAGAGAAAAATTAATTGAAATGGTATTATATGAAAATAGTGTTATTCAACAGCAACAACATATTCAGTCAATACAGATCTTCTTTCTCTTGCACGCTTGGCGGCATCAACGACTCCGCGTAGTGCTACAATCAATTCATCGGCAGTTTCAGGTGTGAATGAGGCTTCATCATCTTCTGGACAAACCCAAGCGTACACATTCGGAATACGGATTGAAATGCCATCCTCATTATAAGTAAATTCGGTTTGCCGCCATTCTTTATTTGTATTGTGTTGCCCACAAAATGGGGATAATTTCGGTGTCATTCAATATATTCTCAATTGGCGACCTTCACATTCATCTCTGCACTTTCTCTTTAGGCAACAGCGTAATCCTTGCCTGCTCTAAGGCTCACATCCTGTAGAGGTTCAATTGATAGTCTACACCCAAGTGCATGAAAAATATTGCTCAGTAGATCAAATTGCGGAGCATCGTTACTGGAAAGTATATCCGAAAGTTCTGTCGCTTCTATTCCCATTTGCTTTGCAAACTTCAAAATCCCACCCTGTGCTTCTACAATAGTCTGAATCTCGTCCAGAAAGAAACTTATATTTCCATCAATTTGGTATTCTTCAAGGGTTACTTGAAGATAAGCAATTGCTTCCTCCCGGTCAGCGAGTTGTTCCATCTGAAATTCGTGTAAAGTTCTCAGTTTTCTCATCGTTGTGCCTCCTTGTATTCTGTCCAATAGTTTTTTGCACGTTCAATGTCCCGACTTTGCGATGACTTGTCACCGCCACAGAGCAAGAGAACGATTACATTATCTATTTCACTAAAATAGATACGATACCCAGGGCCAAAATGCAACCGTAGTTCAAATACGCCGTTACCAACTGAATGACAATCCCCAAAATTACCTCTTTCAAGTTTCACAAGCCGATTTTGAATTCTGGCACGTATTCTTTGATCTCGAATTGATGCAAACCATTCAGTGAAAGGCTCCCGTCCATTGGGATTCTTATAGAATTGTAGTTTTCTCGGACGAACATGACGCATTAATATTTTGCTCTCCGCCACTTGCCTTAGAACGTCAATTCAGTCTCCACCGCATCATCATAATCAACACCCTCAACCTCAAATCCAAAGAGATTTCGAAAACGCCTTCTGTAACCAGCATAATCTGAGAGTTCATGAAAATTGTCGGTATTGATTCTATCCCAACGTTCTGTAACCGCTTCGGTCACATCTTGCCGTAGTTCCCTGTCATCAAGTCGTATATACCGTTCACTATCAAGTGTCGGCGTTAGTCCAGGTCCGAGATGTGCCGAGAACAAACGACTCATCTGGTCAATCGGTGCCTCATTGATACCCTTATCGTTCATAATATCGTACAGGATACTAATGTAAAGCGGAACAACAGGTATTGCAGCGGATGCTTGCGTAACAACTGCCTTATTAACCGATATGTAGGCATTGCCTCCAAACTGATCTGAGAGTTTTTCATCAAGTGCATCAACGCGTGCCTTCAGGTCATCTTTTGCCCTGCCGATAGTGCCGTCTTTATATATCTGCCAAGTCAACGCACTACCAATATACGTATAAGCGACAACTGTCACCTCTGGTGCAAGTAACGCCGCATCCGCTAATGCCGAAACCCACATATCAAGGTCTTCGCCACCCATCACAGCGATTGTATCCGCAATTTCCTGATTGGTCGCAGGTTCAATCGTTACAGGCACAACAGTTTCGTCATTCAGATCAATGGTTTTTCCCGTATAAGATTCGCTGGTCGGTTTCAGCACAGAATTATGCGTTTCACCAGTGCACGGATGGATTCGCCGCGGGGCAGCGATGCTATAAACGAGAATATCTATTTTGCCAAAATTTGCTTTGAGTTGTGCTATCGCCTCCTGCTTCATCTCATCCGAAAAAGCATCTCCGTTGAGACTTTCAGCAAAAAAACCGTCATGTTGTGCTTGCTGATGAAATGCAACGGTGTTGTAATAACCAGCAGACGCAGTACGCCGTGCATCTGCGGGACGTTCATAGAGAAGTCCTAACGTCTTCGCACCATATCCCCACGTCAACGCAATGCGTGATGCGAGTCCATAACCTGTTGACGCACCAACCACAAGTGCATTCAAACCTGAATCGTTCTGTGTCGTATTCTCTTTAATTGACGCTATCTGATTTTGAACGTTGGTACGACAGCCAACAGGATGCGAGTTTGTACAGATAAAACCGCGGATGCGGGGTTTAACAATTTGAACTGCCATTATATCCTTCTTCTTTCCTAAATAACGCTTTTAGTCTTCTATTTCAACGACCATTTCCACTTCAACCGGAATACCACCCGGTAATTGGGACATACCGACCGCTGAACGTGCATGTTTGCCTTTATCACCAAAAACTTCAACAAAAAGGTCCGATGCCCCATTCACAACAGCAGGTTGATCAATAAAATCTGCGGATGAATTCACAAAACCGACTACCTTTACGACCCGTTTTATCCGATCCAGATCACCCAACGCATGTTTCAGTGTGCTTATCAGACCGAGTGCCACCTGCCGGGCAGATTCATATCCTTCCTCAATCGTTGCGTCTGTCCCAAGTTGACTTTTATAGATTTTCCCTTCACCATCACCAGGTCCGTGTCCTGATGTAAAGACAAGATTTCCTGTATGTACTGTCGTAACGTAATTCGCTACCGGTGTAGCAGGAGGCGGTAATTCTATTCCTAATTCTTCAAGTCGTTTCTCAATATTCATGTAATTTGATATCTCCCATATCGGTTTATAATTGACGTGCTGTCAGCAAATATCTTTGCAGTAACCTCTATAATTAAATATGTTATCGGGGTATTTGTCAAGGGAATTTTTTTCGTGGCAGGACTATTCAGTGTTTTGTTCGTTATCTTGAAAGATTGGGGAGAGGTAATCGAGATTTACAGGGTCTCTGAAAAGGATATGCCAGTTTTCTGCAAAGGTTTCTTTACTGATATCAGGGTACCTACGTTGTAGGTCTTGTAGGCTGGTTCTTGAAATAATGAACGCATCCAATTTAACATGTTCACCTCTGAAACGTTCATGAGAAAGTGTGTGAAATCTTTTGAAAAGCGTTATTTTCTCGTTGCTCTCGTTGATAGCATCATAAATCATGCCGTGAGGTTCAATAAATACGATACGTTGTTTTGCACCTTCAAGTATCCATAAAATGAAATCTGGAAAAAAACCTTCATTTTGGTAAAAACCGATTCCTTTACCCTTGCTCTGGTTGCGTACAAGGAAGACATCTTTTGCAGTGAAAAGTTCCTGACGGTTCTGACGTACAAAACTGCGTAGATCATAAACAAAGTGTTCCTCACTTTCTTCCAAGGCAGGTGGAGATGTGCGTAACGCTGTTTCTACGCCACCTACTGTCAAAAGGGGTTGGTATAAATGACGTTCGTTATGGATATTGGGGAGATCGGTTAGATCAGCTTCGTAAACAGCACCACTTTCTATAAGTTGTTCTATGTGAGGCTTAAGGGTACCTGCCTCTTCTTGAGGAATAGAAACGTTCCAATCTGGAAAATTACCGTTTGTTTCGTCAAGAACTTTTATCCGTAACCTTTCATCATTCCAACGTTTCTGTATGATGCTATAGAATTTGGAGATATACTTGCGGAAAAGTGTTAAGATAAGCTCCTCTAATCGATCAAGTTCTATTAGCGTGGTTGGTATAACCTCGGATTCGTTCATGACAGTAAGTTTATACGCAGGTTTTTCTGGATTGAGAATTTCTTTGAGCATCTCAGTATCAAATATAAGGTTTGTGTAACCTTTTTCGTGTTTGAATTCAAGCAGTTGTAAGTAGATTTTCTCCCAATTGATGAGTTTTAGGCTTTTATCTGGTATTGTTGTTTCATGTGCTGCTTGCGCACTACCACCTTGTATGCCTGCCTGTAAACTACTGCCAATTATTTCAAGACTTTGTGTAGTGTGGGTGATAGTTGGACCAGGAATCACTTCAAGTGGAACACATTGTCCTGTCGCTGCTGTGCTATAAGGTTGGACATCTAAAGTATATAGACGCTTTTCGAGGTGATCTGTATTGAGTCTAATCGGCAATTCCAGCCGAACAGGTTCTTCAGTTGGAACACCTTCACGCATAAGGTAATCTCGGAATTGTGCCATGAAGTTTGCACGAACTGCGAAGATATTAAGCGTTTCCAAAAGTGGGAGGTCTGGTGGTCGTTCTGTATCGTCTGGTGTGCTGCGTCTGAGGCTCATATCCCTGCCGCGTAGACGGACTCCTCTACCGAACAGTTGAATTATCTGAGAACCTTCCTGTCTACCGATGTTGAGTAATCCCATAGCAGTTACACGCCAACTGTCCCATCCTTCAATGAATTTCTTAGCACCGATAAGGATGTTGATGTCACTATTAGGTTTGTTGATGTCGTTAAAAAGACTCTCTGTTAGTACATCTTCGGCATCCATGTTGATATCCGCATCGTCATTTTTGACAAGTTTTTTGAAGGCGGACGTATCTCCGATGTAGATAAGTCCGAAGTATTGGCTGCCGCTGGTGGTTTTCAATGCGATTTCGCCGGGGGCGTTTCTGACATCACAGAGGTGTAAAGCACCACTTGAGTCTGTATGGAAGACATCCTTTAGAATACCGGTGTATATTTGCGATGGTGTTCGCTTGAATATTTTGAGATAGTTGAGTTTGTTT
>CAZURU010000268.1:0-7468 GCA_964623585.1 uncultured bacterium | reverse complement strand
TAAAAAGAAACCGAAAGGTGGCGAACTGACAGCAGTTGAAAAAGCAAGAAACCGGGAAATAGCGTCTATCCGTATTTGCGTTGAACATGTGATTAGTAGTGTCAAAAGATACCGCATTGTAAGGGACAAGTTTCGAAATTGGAAACAAGGTTTCAGCGATTTAGCCATGAGAATCTGTTGTGGACTACACAACTTTCGAATAAACTTTAGGCCTCGGTGTTATGACAAACATTGCGATTAAACTTATATAATGTCTAATGAATATGACTGATTAATAACCATGACAGTATTAGATTTTTGTATCCTCATTATTGTTGGCTTAGCGGGACTTAGTTGTTACAGAGTGGGATTCACACGCAGCATTTGGGGTGTATTTGCACTCGGTATGGGTCTTGTTATCGCGAGTCAGACATGGCAATACCTCGACCTATTCTTACGGAAATTCATACCGAACGAAAACATATCTAAATGGATCAGCATTCTAATCCTCATAATTATCTTAACGATTCTTATGGACACAGTATTTGATCGGATTCATAAGGTCTTTGAAGAAGGGATTTTGGGGTGGTTGAATAGCCTCCTCGGTTTGGGTATTGGTGTTGGTATAAGTGTCCTGATTATTTCACTCCTACTTCACTTTATCGATCCACAGAATATTGAATTCTTAAGAGACGAAGTAGAGAGATCCCTCTTCACATCACACCTTATGGAATTTGGTGAAGAGGTGTGGTCTTTTGGGCAAGAAAACGTCAGAAAGCATCTTGAAACAGAATAACTTGTGTAATATGTGTGGTTTAGGTTAAAGTTTTGACTTCCTCTATTGTGCTACCAACCAGCGTGTTTTAGAAATTCCAATGCCATCAGGGTATGTCCTTCTGCATTGGGATGTACACCGTCGCGTGTTGTCCACAATGCCCCAGGTCGTGCTGCGACTGCATTATCAAATGCATCGTTTATCTGAATTAGATGTGCATCAAACGAATCTGCAAGTTTGTGAATGCATGCGTTATAGGCGTCTACTGCCAACGGGCGAGGGTTTTCAACATCTTCTGGAATATAGAATATCTCAAACAAAAAGATCGTAGCATCCAATTCATTCTTCACGCGTGTAAGGATTCTGCTATAACAGTCTTGCCATTCAGGTAGATAATCCTCGTTTGAGACATCTTGGTTCAACTGTCGACTTGCATTGTTGATCCCGATCTTGACCGAAAGCCAGTTAGGGTTCTCTTCAATAACATCTGTGTCCCAACGGTTCTCTAATCCTTCAACGATGTCCCCACCAATGCCTTTGTTGACATAAGTGATATCGCGCTCAGGGTACTTTGCGGTTATCAGTTCGGTTATTTTACGGACATACCCATGTCCATAAGGTGCGTGATCTCCTCTCCTTCCACAATCTGTGATGCTATCACCTATAAAAAGCACTTTATCTCCAGATTCAAACAATAAATTATTCACAAACATTCTCCTTTATATGCTATACTAACTAAAAAGTGTTGTCTCTTTCCTTTTGACGTTGCTTAATCAAATATGTTCAAACTAACAATACCACATTTTCAAAAGAATTCCAACATGAAAAACATTGGTGAACTTCACGTGATTACAGACACAGCATGCCAGACGCAATTGACGCATCCAGAGCTTGCTGAACTTGCAGTTAAAGGTGGTGCAGATGCCATTCAATTCCGTCAGAAAGACGGAACTACACGGGAATTGATAGAGATCGCACAACAGATGCAGACAATATGCACCCTGCACAATGTTCCGTTAATCGTAAATGATCGGGCGGATATTGCGCTTGCTGTGAAAGCAAAAGGTGCACATTTTGGTCAAGATGACATGCCAGTAGCTATAGGGAGAAAAATCTTATCTCCAGATAGCATCATTGGAGCATCTGTGCGAACTGAGGAACGGATACTAAAGGCGATATCTGAAGGAGCTGATTACATCGGTTTTGGTCCAATCTTTCAGACCTCGTCTAAAGCAGATGCAGAAGACCCTAAGGGATTAGAACACCTTAGTCGCATAAGTGAAATAGCGAGATGTCCAGTTATTGCAATCGGTGGCATTACATTACAGACTGCAGCATTGGTCATACGCGCAGGAGCACACGGCATTGCAGTCATTTCTGCTGTATGTGCAACACCAGACCCAAAGACCGCAACACAGAATCTGAAGGATGAAATCCAAAAAGCGAAGAACGGATAGGATCTATGCAAAAAGAACAGAAAAACAGTAACTTTAATGACCCTAATAGGGTATATCCTATAAAAGCATTTAGAGATATTGACCAAGTCAGTGAACCCAATTTTGAAAAGATTGGTGAAGATTTCGTACAGAAACTATGGAATACACAACGTTTCATCAACGCAGACCTATTATCGATAGACGGGAAAGAAGTTCGTGTGCTTAAACCTGGTGTCTGGAACCGTGAAGAAGGTCCAGATTTTATGCACGCTGAGATTGAATTAAATGGGAAACTACTTGTAGGCGATGTAGAGATTCACGTCAAGGCTTCAGAATGGTATACCCATAAACACCATCTAAATTCACGATATAATCGCGTTGTACTCCATACCGTCCTATACAATGATGACTTTAACCTCCGTACACGGTTACAGAATGGCAGACGGATATCCACGTTAGAACTCCTCAAATGGATTGATGCTCCTATTGGTGACCTTTTTGACGATACACAACAAGAAGAAACGCAAGCAGCAGATTTCTGTCGAGTAACGGGTCAAAGATTAGATTTAGAGAAACTCAAGCATGTGTTTGAATCGTTGGGGACTGAACGTTTTTTGGAGAAAGCAGATGCTGTTAGACTCTTAAGAACACGACTCGATTTTGAGCAGATTCTATATGAAGGTATAATGGAAGCATTGGGTTATACCCAAAATAGCAAACCGCTTCGTGAATTATCTCAACGCGTGCCATTTGCTGATTTTGACCATAAGTCAGCGGAAGAGATTCAATCGATTCTTTTTGGCGTTGCGGGGCTGCTTCCTTCTCAAACGGGGAACTCACTCTCTGCTATTGAGAAAGAGGATCCTTTTGTTGTCACATTAGAGAAACTATGGTATACATCTAAACGAAAGGTTGAAGCGAAGGGCATGGATGCTACACAGTGGCGTTTTGGGAAAATTCGTCCATTTAACTATCCAACGCGACGGATTGCTGCTATGAGTCAACTCATACATAAAAGCAACGGCAGCCTTATGATGTACTTCCTTCCTACATGTGAAAAAGCTGCGATGGAAGATACGACTTCATTTTTGCGTAATATCCGAAAGGAACTCCTTAATTTGCTGATGCTTGAACCTGAAGGATACTGGGAAACACATGCTAACTTTGGAAAAGGTGGAACGCCAAAGGCTAAACTTATTGGAGAATCAAGAGCATTAGATATTATGGTCAACAAGGTACTGCCTGTTGCTTATATTTGGGCAGTGGAATCGGAAAGTGGGAAACTGCAAGACGCAATTCTGAATATCTATAGCAGCTCCACAAAACTACAAGCAAACAGGATCATCAGTCAGATAGAATCACAGATCTTTTCAGAGGCACAACAGATGCGTCTAATTAAACCAACTGCTCAGATTCAACAAGGGACAATTCGGCTCTACAAAAACTACTGTGCTGATCAGCTCTGTGATCTATGTCCTATTATTGAGAATAATGCAGTGCTATTCAGCGAGAATTCTGTGTAAGAAACCTGAAAAAGATGATTTTACTGGAGGGCCTACTGTCTTTGCACAGACTTTTGAGATTAACAACGCTTCTCCGCCTTCTCCTAATTTCCCAACGAACTGTGTGGTTGATGGCGTTTGCATTTCTGATCACCAAAAAGAAGTTGATGAATTGGTGCTTGATGATCCGGCTTCCGTTGCAGCACGGGGAAAATTAGCGACGACATGGGGAAAATTAAAAAACAGGTAGTATCCTATAATACGAAAGAAGAGGCAATGAATTGCCCTACTACTAACGGATATTGGTTACATATTCCTAATTACTACTATACCGAGGACTATTGAATGTATAAAACAGAAAAACTACTCTTTACTGCTGGAGATGACGCCTATAACACCTATCGCATTCCTGCTATCATAACCTCAAAAGAGGGTACGCTGTTGGCGTTTTGTGAAGGTAGAAGAATAGGTGGTGGAGATTCTGGTGATATTGATATCGTACTCAAACGGAGTTTTGACAACGGTGAGACATGGCAACCGATGCAAGTTGCTGTTTCCACAGGATCAGATACAGATGGTAATCCTGCACCTGTGGTAGACCGCGATACTGGCACCATCTGGTTACTATTTTGTAAGAATTTCGCTGATGGTGGGGAAGGTAAGATAATCGCTGGAGAGGCACCTCGCACCGTATGGGTAACAAGTAGTACTGATGATGGCGAAACGTGGGCAAGCCCCAGAGAAGTTACCGCAACTGCGAAACTGGATACCTGGACATGGTACGCAACCGGACCTTGCCATGGGATTCAATTGACGAGTGGTAGAATGGTTATACCTTGTGATCATGTGCTTGGACAGAGTCGAAATTATGCTGAGATGGGGTATTCACATCTGATCGTCAGTGATGACCATGGTGAGACTTGGCGTATCGCTGGTGAAGCACAACCCGGTACAAACGAATCGGTTGTCGTTGAAATCGTGAACGGGGATCTATATTTTAACTGCCGAAACTATGTTGCACCGAGACGACGCGCTTACGCGTGGAGTTCTGATGGTGGAGATACGTTCACAGAATTTGGCTATGACGATGATCTGATTGAACCTATCTGTCAGGCAAGTATGGTGCGATATACGGATGAAAATACGCACGACAAGAACCGTGTTCTGTTTTCCAATCCTGCCAGTACAGGACGAGAGAAGATGACGATCCGCATCAGTTATGATGAATGTCGTAGTTGGAACAGTGGCAAAGTCTTGCATGAAGGTCCAGCTGCGTATTCTGACCTCTGTATTGATTCTGATATGAATATGTGTTGTCTCTATGAACGCGGTGAACGTGGTGCTTATGAAACGTTGTCGTTTGCCAAGTTTGATTTAGCGTGGTTAACGGATGGCGAGGATACACTGTGACACCTTATGCGTCAATTTAAGAAAATATCTGGGTTATTGACATGAAGTATCCGGTTTTGTTGAAGTGAGATCTCTGCTCAAAATTGTTGGACACCAGAACTTCTCTATGTATTCTATAATGAGACGCGTTCCTTCCTCATGACTCACATAAGGTGGTTTGAAGGGATTATACATAGCATCGGTTAAATCTCGTGCTAAAACAGCATTAAGACCCCATTTAACCATCGGTTTTATTGCAAATGAACGTCCTAAGACACACATATTCGTGTGAACACCCATATATATGATGTTATTGATTCCTTTGTGTGCAATAAGGTTGTAGACTTCTTGACCGTTATCACTGATATAGTCCGTTTCTTCAATTGATATTTCAGGATGTTGCCGGTGCCATGCCTTGTAACTGTCAGTTTCACCGGTATCTGAGCCACCATCGGATGCATCAACGGGTAGGGGTGGGTCAGGCATTTCACGTTCTTGGGGTGTATCGGTGTGTGGTATTTCAAATATACGTTTACGAGCAGGATGATCCTCGTAGAAATCCATAGTGTCAGAGGGGGCATGAACTATCTGTACACCGCGTTCTCTTGCACGTTGGAGTACGATGTTCATTCTCGGTGCCATGATGTTAACTCTTTCGGTTGCTCCCCATGACCAATGTTCGTTCCACATATCAACGACGATGATAGCGGTTTCAGAGGAATTCCAGTAGGCCTCTTCTTCAATAATTCTCCATCCGTTACGACCGACTGTACGCGCTTCTTGTCTACGAATCGAAAGAGAAAGCATATTCTCTATAGAATTCGCAGAATAAACACAATTCGCTAAACCGATAAACATGATTCAGGTTCTCCTCATACAGTGAGCGAACATTCATTATGAGATGACATAATTCATCTCTTTTCGCAAGACATAAGCATCGTCACCATTACTGTAATATCTTTTCCTTACACCAAAAACTTGAAAATGATACTTTTTGTAGAGTTTTAAGGCAGCGGTATTCCTAACAGAAACTTCCAGAAACACTTCATCCACATCGTTCTTCTTTATGATTTCCAGAGCGGATTCCAGCAGGTATTTGCCGATACCGCGCTGTCTATATGCAGTATCAACGGCGATGTTATAAATATGACCTTCGCCACTAAAAATATAAAAGACGATATAACCGATGACCCTCTTATCTAACTTAACAACATACAGATATGCCTGCTCTCTTTTTTTTCTAAGTTCACGTCTAAAGAAAGACTCGTGCCACGGATCGGGGAATGCTTCTTTTTCTATTGCCATGACATGCTGAAGGTCTTCACACTGCATCCTTTCAAATTGGACTTCTAGTATAGGTTTGATGATAGTCATTTTTAGAATTTTATCATTAAAATTTGATGGTGTCAAGACGGATGAAGATTTTCAGTTTTGAGAAGTATCTGTATCGCGGAGAACACAGAGGACGCTGATTGACAATCTATCACATCAGGTAATTCACAGAGGGTGAGTGTTTTCTGTTTTGCAGCTATGGCTGTGGAGGTGTTAGCAGTACTGCGATGTCTTCTGGCACGGTAACATTATGTTTCTGCTCAAAGTCTGTAACGCTCGTGTAAGCGTTACGAAATAAAGCAATGATATCTACTCCCATGTTAATGATATTATTTTTTCTTCCAAAATGATTATCTATTCCTATTCAGGTTTGTTTTGTTTGTATTTACTTGAACTTTCAAAGGAGAGATTATTCAGAGAGTTGACAGGTGCCATCAACTTCAAATTCATAAGGTTTTTCGTTTATATACCGTTTATGTCGACGTCCTTTAAATTTGATATCTACTTGATTAGGATTCAATAATTGCAAATCAAACTGAAGTACCTCCTCAACTGTATTTGAAAGTTTTAGGTAAAGAATAGACGTTAAACGGGCAAACTTCTCAAATTGAGCTTGTTTTTGACCTGCAAAACGGTATAAAGGAGGTATGGGGGAAGCGGAGATTTGAAATCCATTTCCTCCACGGATAAACAATTCAAGTGAAGCTTCATTTAACAACCCCACGGGGCCTGTTCGGTTTTGGAAATCATTTGGAAGCTCGGGCAATTTCTTATCAAGTAAAATCCGTTTTGCACGTTCTACCGCAATTTTTTCCGGTGTAAAGGGCCCGAAAGTGACCTCACCAAAAGGATCCCTATTCTGTCTATGTCTTTCATTGCTGAAAACAACTTTCCAAACGATTTGAGAATCGGATACGGTTTCTACAACTTCCTTCGGTTTTACCCACGCGGCATCTTCTCTAAGCGCAAGTGCAATGCTGGTATCTCTTGCAAATACTTCACTGACATTTCTCAATATGGTGCTGAAACTAATATCCATAAGCATTTAGAATGGA
>CAZURU010000267.1:0-7484 GCA_964623585.1 uncultured bacterium | reverse complement strand
TGCTTCTTTCTACCACCCCATTTATCCTTCATTTTTGCCTCTTTGTAGCACATTCTGTTAGATTGTGCTTCTTTCTACCACCCCATTTATCCTTCATTTTTGCCTCTTTGTAGCACATTCATCCTTGATTGTGCTTCTTCTACACCCACTATAAGCGTCAATTTAGTGATATTCCCAGGTCGGTAGGTTCGGTTAGGAAACCGAACCTACCGGCACTGGCAGAACAGTAAATTAACTTTTTTGTATGCCTTTTTCGCACCGCTGATGCTTGTGTTTACAGGGAGTCGTGTTCTATATATACCTTTCGCACCGAAATCAACGCTATGAATGCGCGTATGGCATTCAGCGGGTGCTGATATGTGATTTTCCCAAGCCTCAGAGAGGCGAAAGGTGTATAGTCCGTATTGATCCAACCCATAGCAAGCCCCAGAGGGGCGAAATGTGTCTCAATCGTACTAACGTTCTTTACAAAATTGACACCAATTTATTTAATTGATTAATAATGTAAATTGCCCTATAATAACTGAAAGGATTATGCAGTTTTTCTAAAACTCCTCTGATAGAGGCATTTAGGAAGCAAAAAACACCAAAATAACGACTGTATAAGTCCAATACTTTCTTTATCTGATCATTTTGCGTTAGTCCTATATCAGAAAAAGTAATATTAAGCTGTATTAAAATGATGACAATAGAATTATGTGTTTATGTGTTCATAGCCTGTATGATAGTAGTCTGTCTATACTTTTTACAGAAAACAGACATTGTGAGGAAATCTGATAAAATAGTATTCTATCTCTTGCTATCTCTAATTGGATTACAGATAATTATCACAACTGCCCGACTATTCAATTCAAATCCTCCACAATTCCCAGATGATAATCCACCCATATCATTCGTTTGTATAGGTACAATTATCCTCCTTGGACTAATCTATCTGATTGTGATAATGATGAAATCATCTGCTGAAATTCAAGAATATACGCGCACAGCAACTGGATTTGCGATGTTCATAGCGTTTGGGGCAAGTATTCTTGGTATTATTGTATGGTACCCTGATACAGAAATAGATATTTACAGATTGCCTATTGCTTTGACTCTGTGTATTGGAATGCAGTATTATCCACCAATCCTTAATCGGTTAGTAGAAGATAAAGATCTACCTGAAATAGAATTGGAGGAACAGACTGAAGCAGTAATTAACACAACGCCAGAAGAGAGATATGAAGAGCATGAAGAGGCCATTATAGCGTTAACAACTGAAGCTTGGTACCTTGCGAAAATATTTGAACGTTCTATATTGGAACTTAATATAGATCAACCCAGACGTTATACAAGCCGAATAGAATGGTTTTTAAAGAAAGCAGAAGAATCCCTAAATGATGTAGGTTTACGGATCGTCAATGTTGAAGGACACGCTTATGATGCAGGAATGGCTGCAGACCCCGTAGATCCGCCAAGGAACATTGACGTTAACGATTCCTTGGAAGTCACTTGGATGATTGAACCAATAATAATGAAGGGAACAGATTTAATCAAAAGAGGAAAAGTTTATTTAAGGAGAACAGAATCATGAGTAATTATATCGGTATTGACTTAGGTACGACAAATAGTGTCATCTACGTATACGACGGCACAGAAACAGTTCTCATTAAAAGCAGAGAAGGAAACGATATGACTCCATCTGTCATTTATTATGACGCAGGAGGAAAAAAACATATTGGGCAAGTAGCTTATCTACAGAGACAAATACATCCTAAGAGTTGTGCAAAGTCATTCAAACGTAGAATGGGAGAAGACCACTCAATTAAACTCTCCGCAGTGAATCTCACCGTAACACCAGAAGAGTGCTCTGTGGAAATATTGAAAGAGTTGTTTGGTTCCTTGCCAGAAGAAATCAGAAAATCATCTGAAACAGGGACAGTTATTACTATACCTGCGGCATTCAATCAGAAAGCGAGATACGCGACAAGGCAAGCTGCGGAAAAGGCAGGAATTGGTAAAGTTGAACTAATGCAAGAGCCTGTTGCAGCAACGATGAGTTTTATGAGATCCCATAACGCTGATGGCACCTTTCTAATCTACGATCTCGGTGGCGGGACGTTTGATGTGGCAATTGCACAAAGTACTGGTGGAAAGGTAAACCTTCTGGCACACGGTGGAATAGAGGCTTGCGGCGGAGAGGATTTTGACAAGTTAATTAGAAGTAATATTGCTTTACCTCAATTATATGAGAAATACGATTTGCCTGATGATTTAGATAATAACCAAGATTTTGCAAACTTTTTACCTATATTAGAGCGCTCTGCAGAATGGGCAAAGATAGAATTATCCCGCAGTGAAGAATCTACGATAACTATTCCTCCTACTATTGCCACTTTAACTGATCGTCTAAAGGATTTAAAAGGTGATGCAATCTTTGAAGAGATTCCTTTGCGCCGTGATACTTTTGACAAGTTAATAGTACAGAAAATAGATGACACAATAAATTGTGCTCGCAAAACAATGGAAGAATGTGGGGTAAACGCTCACGATATTAACCGTATCGTCTGGGTTGGTGGTCCTACACATTACAAACCGTTGCGGGACAAAGTATCATCAGAACTTGGAATTAACGGTGAAATTGAAATTGCAAAATACAACCCAATGACCGCTGTGGCTGAGGGTGCGAGTCTTTTTGCCGAATCTATTGACTGGAGTTCTGAAGATTATAAAATGAAATCTACCCGCGGGCAAATAGCTATTGATAAAATAGATTTGAATTTTAATTACATTGCCCGAACATCAAGCGATACATCAAAAATTGCCGTACAAGTAGGAGGAGAGGTCCCTTTAGGTTTTGAATTCCAAATCGATAGTCTCGATACTGGATGGACATCTGGAAGGATTCCGCTAAAACATGGGACAACCGTAGACGTTAACTTAACAAAACCAGGGAAAAATACGTTTAAAGTAGTTGTATATGATGCAGTCGGTGAACCTATTTCCATAGAACAGGACGAAATTGTCATCACGAAAACTGCTGCTACTGTTGAAGGTATTCCATCTCCATCAACAATAGGTTTGGTAGTTCATGACAGATCTAATCGTAAAGATATTCTTGTACCTCTGATAGAAAAAGGAGAGTTACTTCCTAAGGCAGGCAGGTTTGATGAGAAACTGAAAGCTGGTAAGACACTTGAATCTGGTTCATCTGATTCTCTTGATTTTATCCTACTTGAAGGTGAATTTAAGGAGGATCTTTACGCAAATAAAGATATTGGACGCTTTAAAATAAATGGTACCGATTTTGATGAAGATGAAATTTCTGAAGGAGCGGACCTAATTTGTAATTATGAGATAAAGAACTCCGCAGAAATCACATTAGTTGTAGAAGTTCCAGATATCCGTGGCATATTTAAATTATCACAAACAAATTTCTATTCACCTGAAGAAGGAAAAATCAATTATTCTGAAATCGCTCCAGAGGTAATTGAAGAAGGAATCGTTGTGCGTAATAGAATAATTGAGATCAAAGAAGTTGTGGACGATCCGAAATTAGACCAAGCACTACAAAAGCTTGAAACAGTTGACTCACTTGATTCCGATGAATCCGATCCTGATACGGTAAAAGAAGCCAAACAGTGTATATCACAAGCAATAGAATTTCTTGAAGAAGTCAAAAGAAAGAACCAGAAAGAAATACGTCAGATAGAGTTGAGTAAAGAACTCACATTTTTTGATATGTATTGTCGACAGCATGCCCGTCCATCAGAGGAAAGAGCATTTGATAATCTTGCTATGACAGCACAACGATCTATAGACGATAACGATACAGATTTTGAGAACCATTTGAATGAACTTGGTTCAAGAATTTTTGAGATTCTTTGGAGACAGCCCTGGTTTATAATTGAAAGGTTCAAACACCTGAGCGGTACTCCTCAAGTTTTTAGAGACAAATCTCGTTTTGAAGAACTTGCAATGAAAGGAAAGCAACTCTTAGGTAGCGATCTCATTCGTAGATATGAAGATCGCTCACCAGAAGAGAAATATGAAACTGCGTTTATTGACGATGGAACTATTGAAGAATTGCGAGAGATTTTAAGACAGATAATGTTGTTACCTCGCGTGAGTGATGATAATATAACAGAACGCGATATCGTTATCAATATTTTAAAAGAATGATTTACAGGATATTTATTCAGAATGGATTTATTAGATAACCCTTTCTATATTCTGGGTGTAACACAGAGAGATGACATAAGTAAAATTGTGGAATTAGCGGCAGAACGTCTGCTGCTATCTGATGCAGAAGCTTGTATGAAGGCAGAGACGATACTAAAACATCCGAGCAAACGTGTCTCTGCTGAGGTTGCATGGTTACCAGGTGTCAATTGTGAGAGAATAAAAGAATTCGTAATGTTGTTGGAGACTTCAGCAGGAAATCAACGCAATCAAAATGGGGTACAGCCCACTACTCCAGTTGATTCGATCGCTGCAGCATTATCCCGATTACCTTATACTGAAACGTATAATGTTGGTGACGAAGTGTTGGATTTATTAAAATTATCAAATAGGAATCTTTTTTTTGATAGCAACACTAAATCTAAGAGAAGTTCGAGTGAAAGAGATACTCTAATCGATATATATGAGTTTCTTGGCATAGATAAACTAAACTCTATTGCACGGTCAAATCTGCTTGCTGCACGGATGTCACGTTTACCGAACCATACATCTGACTATGTTGCTGACTGGATTCTTGCGCTTGCCCAAGCATTTGAAGATAGGAATAATGAAGATTTATGTGCAATAATCAACATGGAACGTAAAGGAGCAGGTTTCGCTGAAATTACTGATGTTTCAGTTATTGCAATTGAAATCCAAAATCGTAGAAATTATTATCAAAAAGTTATTAAATCCGTATTAAACAATATACATTCTGCAAAAGAACGTTTGAGGGCAATTATGAAGTTAGTAGATGAGTCCTCAATATCTCATTCGAAGAACCGTAAACCTATTTTGATAGAGGACACTATTGATGCATATTCGGTTAAGGCTACCCCAATTCTTGAAAATGAAGAAAAGAATATCAAATTATTTGATCGGAAACTACGATATGCTGCTGATACCAAAGACAATGATAGGACTCTGACCGATTTAACTGAAAAGTTCACTCAATCCGTTAAAAACTGGCATGTCATGGCAAAACCAATCTTAGAAAAGAAAAAAAGATTAGGATTTAAAGATAATGAGAGTTATCGGATTGCTAAGGATGTTCACCAATTGGCAGTGTATTTATTCGCTGAACATGACGAACTTAGTATTTCTCAACAAATTTTAAATGCTCTGAAAGAAGTTTTTGCTGAAAGTCCAACAATTGTTGAAACTATTGCACATGACATTGCTACCTTGAAAAGAGTTGCTAAACGACGTGAACAGGAAAACTAACCTAAGTCTGCTAAAAACATAGAGAGTATGGAATTGATTTGGATCTACTAAAAAACCCTTTTCACATTCTGGGTGCTACACAACGTGATGATAGACAAAGAATTATGGAACTTGAGGAGAAATGCAATCTGCTATCAGATCCGGATACGTGTATCGCTGCGCGTGCAATGCTACTCAACCCACGCAACCGGATTGCAGCTGAAGTGGCATGGCTGCCTGGAGTTAATCCAGGACAAATAGAATCCGTATTGAATCAGGTAGATTCTCCGAGCCAATTCCTTCTCAACATTATAGGTCTGTCATATATTGCACATATTAATGTGATGACTGCAGGATTGTCACGTCTCACCAACATTCCATCTATTGACCTACGGGAATGGATTCTAGCAATTTCTCACACTTATGAAAGAATTGATCCTGAAGAAGTTAGGGGAACACTTAACGAAGAACGCAATTTATCGGGTTTTCCTCAAATTGCAGATATATCAGTCATTTCTACTGAAATTCAGAACCAAAAACGGTATTATACGCAAACACTCTCCACTGTAATTAACAATCTATCCGTAAATGAACGTGCAAGAATATTAATCTTGACACTTGAGACAGTAATAGGTAATAATAACAACCGTTGTCCTATTTTGATTGATGACTTAATTCAGTCGTATGAACAGGCGGTGGGTGAAGAATTAGAGAAGAAACAGAAAATAATAGAAGTCCACGACGAAAAACTTCGAGCAATGACAAATGCTAATAACCCAGATTCCACGCTGCAACCGATTGTGGAGCAATTCATTCAAGCCGTTAAAGACTGGGACACAATTGCACAACCGATACAATTGAATAAAAGAAGCAGAGGAGAAAGGCATGATGCAAGTTTTGAAATTGCATGGAACATTCAGGAATTGGCGGCTCATCTGTTTGTAGAATATAACAAGTATAACTTTACACTGCAATTACTAAATATGCTCCTTGAAGTGTTTGCTGAAGTTCCAGAAATTGTAGAACAGATAGAAAAAGATAAAAATACTGTAGAAGCACGAATACAGGAAGAGAAAAGTTTTGAAAAGTATAAGGTCGTTGAATCACAGATTGAAAAATTAAAAGAAGCAACAGACGTGAAAAAACCTGACTCCATTTTAACACCGATGGTAAATCAACTCATTCAAACTGTCAAAACATGGGACACCTCTACACAACCTGTTGAAGCAAATGCAGTGCTTGGTTTTACCGTTAGAAACATTGCCCTTCATCTTTGGAATGAACATCAAAAACTTAATTTTGCTATACAGATTACTAATACTTTGATTGAACATTTTAAAGAAGTGGATGGGATGGGTGAGTTAAATCATCGACTGAATGAAGATAAAAGTATTTTAGATAAGCAGGAGATCAATGCCAGAGGCATAAGACAGTTTGAGAATATAAAGAGACAAATTGAATTGCTTGAGGCAGCAGCAGATGCATATAAACCTGATTATACTTTAACTTCAATGGTGAGTCAACTCTTAGAAACAGTCAATACATGGCCTCATTATGAACAGCCTATTGAAGCAAATGGGGTGGTCGCGTATTCTGTAAGAGGTATTGCACTTCACCTTTGGAATAAACACCAAAAGCTTGATTTCACTATTCAGATAACAACTGCCATCATTGCAAAATTCAAGGATGTGAAGGGGATGAATGAAGTAAATGATCAGCTTAATCAAGATTTAGTAGCATTAATGTCTATTAAACAAGCACAACAAAGTAAGGGAACTGGTTGCCTCTTGCAAATTGCCATCTTTGGCATTCTTGCACTAATAGGAGCTTTGTTGCAGGGTTGTTAGGAATTGTTGTCTGCGAAAGTGTGTTGTTGGAGAATCTGAGTTTGCAGAAAATTACGAAGAAGGATACTTAGAATTTAAACTTGGTGTCCTTCTCCGCCAAGCACGGGAAGAGGCAGGATTAACCCAAGAAGATATTGCACTAAAGTTGAATAACAAGAAATCTGCTATCTCAAAAATAGAAAACCAAGCAGAGAAAGTTACGCTTTCAACTTTAAGAAAATAGATAATTTTACT
>CAZURU010000266.1:0-7575 GCA_964623585.1 uncultured bacterium | reverse complement strand
TGGTATGTCTATAGAAATAGGTCGCAGAAATTACCGCACTCCAGCGGAGTGCTATGTCTATAGAATGCAGCGGAGTGCTATGTCAGAATCAGATAGAAACCATCCTCACGCAAGAGGCGTGGTATGTCTATAGAAATAGGTCGCAGAAATTACCGCACTCCAGCGGAGTGCTATATCTATAGAATGTAATCCTGATTCAAACAAAAACGCGACAAACACCAAACTATCCTAATCCATGTTATCCGTGATAATCCGAGATTCAAACAACCGCACTTTGCCCGTGAGGAGCTGCTGCATCATTCCCTGTTTGATGGCGATGGTCTTGTCTCTACGGTGTTCCAATGCGGCGATCTCGGCATCCATATCGGAGAGGACAGCGGCGATGGCGCGTTGTTCCTCACCAGACGGAATAGAAAGTTCAAGTGCTCGGAATTGACTCTTTGACATGTTATATCGCGTGGCACCTTGCGCTAATGCATTCATAATAACCCGTCCTACAGACCCTCTGAAAAAATACGCAAGGAACAAGGGAACATATTTGTCTTTATCATGAATTCGGAAGCCAAAACAAAAACTGTTTAGATACAGATTATCCAATTGTTCGCCCATCACTGCACCTATAGCGAGATCCCCTGGGGTTTCAGATGAGGCATTGAATAACAAATCCCCTTCCATTACCGAATTTTGTGATTCACCCTGTCTCACATGAACACATTCCGTATGGTGTACATCAAGGATTACATTTTCTAATACACCGAGAAATGTAACATAACGTGCATTACCACTTTCAAAATCTATTTTCGTTTTACCAGATAATCCACCATAGATTGAACCGATTTGTCCCATCTTTACTGTTTCCCACTCGCCGCTGAATCCCGGCAGCCGCGTCTTGCCAGTGAGGAGTTGCTGCATAGTGGCTTGCTTGATAGCACGTTTCTTGGCAATGAGTGCTTCCAATGCATTGATTAACCCATCTACATCTGACAGGACTTCGGCGATGGCGCGTTGTTCATGTTCAGGTGGAACAGGTAACAAATAGTTAGAAATCTGCGGAGCTGTTAACTGAGGAACTCCAGTGCTTTCAACCGCAAACTCAATTCCGTAATTGATATATTCACAGAAAAAACGGGTATCAAGTGAAACCTTAGGTTTTAAAACTATAAGTCTACCTATTGCCACGAATGGTGTGTCTCTGTGGAAAGCATTACCTAAAGCACCTCTTCCAGTAACTGTAATTGATCCTGCTTGTGCTTCTGCGTAGTTGCTGAAGCCGTAAAGTCCTTGTTGTTCAATACCGTTTGCATAGATGGGATATGGGTAGTGATCATCTTGTACATCGTTAGAACTTGATGGATTATAATCACCTCCCGCAGTTGCATCAAATAAATCACCGACTTGCATCAGTTGCCATCCAGGAGGAAATTGACTGGTTTTTGTTGTGTTCATATCACGACACCCCCATATTTGACAAATGCTTATCAACCTTCATGCTAAACTCATGCACATCGTACACAAAGTTGGGCAACGGTTGTGCGTAACGTTCCTCTAATTCCTTGACGCGTTCTGTGAGGTTCTGTGTCAATCGCTGCACTTCACCGGTGATTGCAGATTGGATTGTGGTGAACCATTTATCGTCAATCACGAGCTGCTTGATTTCGGTTTCGGTGAGTGTGCCGTAGCACTCCAGCACCTGTGTATCCAGTGCAAGTTGTGCGGTTTTGACAGCTTTGTCCGCTTTCGCTTTTGCATCAAGCAGAGATAGGCAGTATTCAAGTGCGGCGCGTTCTTCGTCATCATCTTCTGCATCGTTTAACGTCATCAAGTCAGGTGTGAGTTCTTTGAGCCGTGCGTTCAGACTGGTCTTTGTGACGTTTCCGCTGTCGTTGGCAACCTCCGAGAGCAACCCTTCTTCGCCGGTGTGTTCTTCAATGTATTCCTCAAATGCCTGTTCAGCAGTCTCCAGAGCGGTTTGTACCGTGTCTATTTCTGCCTGTTCATCAGCAAAGTAGCATGCAACGATCAATGCAGGTGGAATCAGGTCCATCTTATACTTCTTTTTCTTGATAGTGAGGTCAGGGGTTTCCTTTAGGTTTTTGTCTTGAATAATGTCGCGCGGTTGCGATGCCTTCACCCATCCATCTGTGGTGATGAGATACACATCATCCTGCATCACCTCATCCCAATAGTCCATCAGTTTTTGGTAGACATCGTAAGAATCAAGCAGTGGAAGATCTTTAAATTGTGTCAGCAGATCTTCCGAGAGTGCATCAATAATATCTCTCGGTTTGATACTGTCATCAATACCATCCAGAAGTGGTGCATGTGTTTTTTGCCATCCCTCATAGACTGCAGTAATACGTTGTTGGTAAGCAGTGAATTCGTTATGTGAGAGGATAGTCGTTTTTATCTGATGTGTGTCTACCTGTGGGTCGCTGTAACCGGGTCTACCGTTTGCCTTGAACAACTCTTGTCGTAGTGTGGGAAACTGATTCCAATACGGCTTAAGCGCATCAATATCCATATCGGGGATGCCACCATTCAGGTGTGCATTAAGATCATGAAGGTCTTCAGGTTCACTGTTGTCTATATAGCGTGGGATATTGAGGTTATAGTCGTTGGCAGTGTCGGCAATTTCGGAGGTCGGCACCATGCGGGAAAAGCCGTCTATTTCGGTCCGATTGTTAAAAACGGATACGATTTTGTGGATGTCTTGTGCGCGGAGTCGGTTTTTGTTGCCATCTTTGTGGTAACCCTTACTCGCGTCTATCATAAAGATGCCGGTGCGATGTTCAGCGTTCTCCTTGTCAATCACGATGATGCATGCTGGGATACCGGTACCGTAAAATAGATTGGCAGGTAAGCCGATGATGCCCTTGATGTAACCGCGTTCTATTAGGTTTCTGCGGATGTCCGCTTCCTTATTGCCACGGAACAACACACCGTGTGGTAGAATGATTGCACCTTTGCCACTGCTTTTGAGCGATGTGATGAAGTGTAGCAGAAACGCATAATCACCATTTTTGGCAGGTGGGACCCCGTGTTCAAACCGATTATATTCGTCCTCATCCGGTTTAAATCCTGTCATCCACGCTTTGTCAGAAAAAGGAGGATTGGCTACGGCAAAGTCAAAGAGTTTAAGCCTGTTATCATCACCTTTGAAATAAGGGGCAGAGAGCGTGTTATCGTGCCATATCTCTGCTGTTGGATTATCGTGCAGAATCATGTTCATCCGGGCAAGCGCGTAAGTAGCATTGTCCTTCTCTTGTCCATAGACGGTAAGGCCACGCGGTGCTTCATCCACTGCTCTGATAAGAAGCGAACCGGAACCGCAAGTTGGATCGTATATTGTATGGTTCTTTCTTGTTTCCGAACCGATACCGATAACTTTCGCCATAATACGTGAAACTTCTGCGGGGGTATAGAACTGTCCTTTACTTTTACCCGATTCGGTGGCAAAATGACGCATCAGATATTCGTAAGCATCACCTAATAGGTCATCACCTTCTGCACTGTTAGTACCGAGGTCCAGGTTGTTGAAAATTGCGACCAGTTTCGTGAGACGCTCTACCATCTCTTTACCTCTGCCGAGTTTGCTGGCATCGTTGAAGTCTGCTTGTGCAAGAAAGTTGTCAAGTTCGTTAGCCTCAGCAAATTTTGCGATAATCTTGTTAATTTTATCACCGATCTCTGCATCACCTCTCAGTGCCACCATATCAGCGAAACTGCCGCCTTCCGGTACTTGAATAACCTGATATGGATTTCTTTCTGCCTTGTCGGAGACATATTTCATAAAGAGCAGCGTGAGGATATAGTCTTTATATTGTGAGGCATCCATTCCGCCGCGGAGTTCGTCGCAGCTTTGCCAGAGTGAAGCGTAGAGTTGTGATTTCTTTATTGCCATAAATTTCCATCCTTTTATGTGGTGTTGCTATCAGTATACTACAGATTTGTTGGTAGGTCAATGGGTTTTCAGATTGACTCTACCCAACCAAAACGAATTATTGCATGTTTTTCTCTAAATATGTTATACTAAGGAACACAGAGAATAAAATCACAACTTTGTCGTAATAATGTAACATTTATACACTATTTTTAAACGTCGTCAAAAGAAGAGGACATATATGCCGATTGTATCTCACAAAGTTCTAAGAGCATTTGTCTACGATATCTATAAAGGAGCAGGTGGCACCGATGAGGATGCACGAATCGTTAGCGACCATATCGTTGATTCCAATTTAGCAGGACACGATTCACACGGTGTTATAAACGCACCAAACTATATCGGTGGTATGACTGGAGGACCCTCAACTGAAAAAATGGAGATCGTCAGAGAAAGCGGGGCAGCAACAGTCATTAACGTCAACGGCGCATTGGGTATGGTTGCAGCACGAAAAGCTATGGAGATCGCAGTCGAAAAAGCAAAAACTTGTACAATCGGCGCAGTCGGTCTGCATCGTTGTGGACACGCTGGTAGGATGGGTGAATATCCGCCTATCGCTGCACGCGAAGGAATGATTGGAATCGTATTGCTAAATGGTGGCGGAAGGTTCATGCATCCGCACGGGGGCACATCACGCAGACTGCCACCTAACCCGATCGCAATATCTGTTCCTCGGGCAAATGGTGAACCCCTGCTATTAGATATGACACTCAGTGTGGTAGCAGGGGGAAAATTGCTCGTAAAAGCTGCACGCAGTGAACCGATACCAGAAGGATGGATGATAGATAGTGAAGGGAACGCTATAACAGACCCTGATGACTTTCGCGAACGATCAAATGACACAGCAGTTATGCCACTCGGAGGGTTCCAATTTGGACATAAAGGTTTCGGTCTTGCTGTGATGATTGATGCAATTGCTGGTGGACTCTCATGGGCAGGATGTAGCCAACAAAGTCCTACACGGGGCGCAAGCGGTATCGTCATGTTTGCAATAAACATATCAGATTTCATTGATTTAAATGACTATGAACAGGAAATTGAGTATCTTGTAGAGTGGGTTAAATCGTCAGCACGGATGCCAGGAGTTGACGAAATATACGTCCCAGGGGATTTTGAACAACAAAACCGTAAAATACGGATTAAGGATGGTATCCCAATTGAACAACCAACTTGGGATAGACTCGTAGAAGCAGCTAACCGTTATAAAGTTAATATTCCGACAGAGATTATGCCTAAGTAGTTTAATCGCATTCAAAAAACTGAGCACTATACAATTATATTGAAGGAGACACCATGAGATACGTAACAATCTTATCCCTGCTATGTGTTAACGTCTTAGGATGTGCTGTATTGAATCAACCAACATATCAGATTGAACCTTCAGAACTCTCCAGCGCAACAAATCCTCAACTCGTGGATGGAAATTTAGATACAGTAAGCACTTTTGTCGTTAACGGAGAGGTAGAGAAAAAATACCGCACATTCTTTGGAGAAAGAGGGGATGGGAGACCAGCAGAACGAAGGTATACAAAATCAGTCAAGGGAAGCTATAGAACACACGCGGTGATTAAACTGAATGAACCTACATACATCTCTTATGTAGAGGTATATCCGCAATCACGAATCCCAAAATTAGCATTGACAACGACATTGGAAGACCCGCCCCGTTTTAAGTCTTCATTTGATGCAGTCAGCGATAAACAGCATATCAACGTTGAGGGTAAAACACCAGTCAGAATTAAAATCAATCGAGAGATTCTTTACCTACGTTTAGCAGCCGATGGTATTGAGGATAGGCAGAATTCTATACGTGATAAGAAAAACAAAGACAAACTGATTCAGGTGCCGCTAAAAGGTGCTGCAATTCGAGAAGTGAGATTCTTTTCTCAATAACATTGGAAAGGCAAATCTGAAAAAGGATGGCTGAAAAATACCGTATATTCCTATGTCTATTTCAGAATATCCTTGAATTGAACATAATGTAATTGTATAATAACAGTAAAACAGACTGAATTATGAAAATCACATTGCGTTTCTACAAAACCGTATTGTATTAATACAATACTATCTTGGAGGATTAAAAACCGATTGCAAAAGCAAGCATTAACGGGTGTGCCGATACAAAACAATGCTGAAGTACAAGCACTCTTCGGTGAGAGCGATGCTTTCTTGAAAATCATTGAAGAGGATTTTGATGTACGCATTGTGCTGAAAAGTGACAGCATAGCTGTCCTTGGCGGAAACCAGAAAGAAGTCAACAGAGTGGTTACGGTGTTGGAATCGCTACTTCACCGGATAAGAAAAGGGGAACGAATTCAAGCGAATGATGTCAATTACGTCATTCGAGCATCAGGTACTGAAGAAAAGAAGATTATCAATGATAGTTTCGTTGAATCTATACCGGTTTTCTCAAAACGCGGTGTCATACGACCGAAAACCGCTGGTCAGAAACGTTATGTTGAAGCAATAAAGAACAACGACCTTGTATTCGGAATCGGCCCAGCAGGTACTGGAAAAACCTACCTTGCAATGGCAATGGCTGTTTCGGCACTAAAAAACGGACAGGTCAGTCGTATCATCTTAACACGACCCGCAGTTGAAGCTGGGGAACGGCTTGGATTCCTACCAGGGGATATCGCAGCTAAAGTTGACCCATACCTCCGACCTCTCTACGATGCATTATACGATATGATGCCACCTGATACACTTGACAGTTATATTGAACGCAATATCATTGAAGTTGCACCAATAGCCTTCATGCGGGGTAGAACGTTAAATAACTCTTTTGTTGTACTGGATGAAGCACAAAATGCCACAATTGAACAGATGAAGATGTTCCTAACACGACTCGGATTCGACTCAAAAGCTGTGGTAACTGGAGATATTACACAGACTGACTTGCCAACGCATAAAGTCTCCGGACTTGCAGACGCACAAGATATACTGAGTGATATTAAGGGGATTCACTTCATATACTTCTCAAAGGTTGATGTTGTTCGACATGAATTGGTGCAACGTATCGTTGAAGCTTATGAAAACTCAAAGCCGCCACCAAATGTTAGACAGATATTAGCTGAATCAGAAGAAAAACCTGAAGGATAAACCCGTTGATTGATATCAGGAATAACACTACACATTCTGAGTTTGACTTTAGTATCATCTATCAGGCAGCATTTCTCACTTTAGCAACACATAAATCAGAAGGTTATGAATTAAGTATCCTGATCACAAACGATGAACACATAACCGAATTAAATCAGGAATATCGCAGTATAGATGCACCAACAGATGTATTAGCATTTCCAATGCTTGAATATGATGACGACAATATCATCAATTCAAAGATGCTTGGTGACGTTGTCATATCTTTGGAAACAGCTGAAAGGCAAGCGAAAACTGACAAGCATCCACTTGAAGATGAAGTTGCATTGCAAACTGTTCACGGGGTGCTGCATCTACTTGGCTATGACCATCATACACCAGAAGATGCACGTAAGATGTTCAGCAAACAGAGTGCTATACTGCAAAAAATGCAAGTTAATATAAAGAGGACCGACAATTTTGTTTAAGCAACTTAGGACTTAGTCAAGTGTTCTTTGATGGCACTATTAGTCGGGAATCGGAGTTCCCTCCTA
>CAZURU010000265.1:4232-7603 GCA_964623585.1 uncultured bacterium | reverse complement strand
AGGTAGTAAAGTATGCTACAGCTTGTATAGACATTTCTTCATCTAAACCTACCTGCATGCGTCCGAGATCAAAATTAGCAGATGCTAAATAGTTTAGTGCGGTCACCACGTTGTCTGCAAGATCATCTGATTCGGGGAACACGCCGGCGTCTGCATACTTCACAAATTGAGAAAGAGGTTCAAGCGAACTGAGCAACTCTTCATGCCGTTTGTAACCAACACCGAGAGAATAATATATCTGTCCTGCTTGGAAGAGGGATCGTTCTACATAGGGGATGACAGTTTTCTTATCAGCTTGTTCTATGGGTGCTGCGATTTTACCGACTTCAAAGAATGATGCAGCAGCTGATCCACTTGTTTCTATGTATGGCTTCATATCAAACCCCGCAGGAATTTCTCCTTCGGGGTATAGTTTTCGCGCTTTACCAGAATAGAGAAAACCGAGGTTGTATTGTGCTGCTACCTTCTGTGAAACAGTTGCGTTTGGGTCTGTTTTGTAACCTTCTACTGCGGCAAGTGTGGTAGCGATGGCTTCATCTGATCGACCTAAACTGACTAAAATTTCAGAGCTGCGTAGTCGGGAATCAGCGACCATAGAAGCGATGCTTGCGTTCTCATCTGTAGCGTAGTTTTCAGTCAAAGTATTGAATATATTTAATGCGTTTTCAAGCTGCTTTGCTTTTTCTTGAAAGATCAATCCCATACGATAATATGCTTGGGCTTTAATTTGATCTCCAGCCAAGTCAGTTGCTCTTTGATAATTCATCAATGCGTCATCATACATTTTGAGATGCTCATCTTGAGCGTACGCCATTGCGAAGTATGAGCGCCCGCGTAGATCATCATCATCGGTGTTAGCGATAATATACTGATATTCTTTGACAGCGCCAGCATAGTCCCCAACACCACTCAGCAATTCTGCGAGTCTTGAATGTGCTTGAGAGATGAGATTCTTACGGTCGTCATCTTCGGTTTGCCCTTCCCTGGCAGTAACTTGTTTGAAAGCTTCGATTGAGGCAGCGTTATCCTTTAACCCTAACTGTGCTAAACCGAGTGTGTAGTACGCACTAATAAGGTTATCCACATTTTCGGTCATATCCGCGACTTTTTCTGCTTCACTCACTGCGTTGGTATAAGCGAGTTGAGCGGAATCAGTGTCATTTGCTTCCTGTGCTTTCAACGCAATCTGATAATAGCAGACAGCTGCTTGATATTGTGCGTTTGGGGCGATATCATTATCTGGATAAGTCTCAACGAACAGTTTATATGCAGCAAGTGCCTCTTGAAAACGCTCATTCTTGTAGTAAGTATGTCCGATTTTCAGTTGTGCGCTTATTCGGGCAGTATCTTGTGCCCCATCGTTATCAATAATGCGATTATAGCTTGCCACAAGTGCGTCAACGTCATCTCCGATTGTATTTTCAATAGCGGATGCTTTTATAAGATCTATTTGTCCGAGGGTTCGGAGTACCAATTCATCATCACTGTTCGCGAACATCTGATTGGCAGCATCAGCAGTTTGGATTATCAAGGGCCACTTGGATGTATCCCCCTGTTTTTTTGCTGCATCGCTATACACAAGTACTAAGCCGTAATACGCTTCAATGGCGTTTGAACTATCCCCGTGTTCCTCAATGACTTTCTTGAAAGCTGCGATAGACTTTTCGGCAAGTTCTGGTTTGTCTACTGAAGCGTGGTAATAACAGAGTCCAATTAGATAAAGCGCGTCATCTGCATAATCTCCTGTTGGATTATTATCAACAACTGTTTGGTATTGTGCGGCGGCTTCTTCAAATTGTTCCTCTGCCCGTAGTAGGTCAGCTAACTTGATATCCGCAAGGGATCGGTTATCTTTATCAGCGAGTCTTGGCAAGATGCTATTGTAATAGTCAATAGCTTGTGTTTTATTTCCCTCGCTGACATAACTGTTTGCTGTAAAAAGAAGTGAGCGTTCATAGTAATCACTACCTTCAGGTATCATTGCATATCGTTTTCGTGCCGTTTCCCAATCACTAAGCATTTCGTGTGAGAGGGCTTCGTTCATGATACATGCTTCAACTTGTGCGATACGGTCAGTAAAGTCACTGTAACGTCCCTCGGTAATACCGGGTTGGAAAGCCTCATCTGAGAAGGTTGTGATAGCTTGTTGATATGCGGCGACAGATTTTTGAAGGTATTCCGTATTGAAGTTTGCGGTTGTATCCCCTTCTTCGAATCCTTGAGGTTTTGCTGCTTCATAGTAGGATTTACCTTCAAAGAATTTCCCCATTAGTTTTAATCTATGGAATTTCGGTAGGGGTCTGTAATCCCATAGTTTAGCGTATTCTTCTGCGGCTTCGGCGTATTGTTTAAATTCGGAACGTTTCATATCAGCGAAACGTAGTTGTACTTCAGCTGCCAGGATGTCAAATTCGTTATCGTTTTTATTTTTGGTAATAAAATCGTTAGCGACTTTTTCCAGTTCTTCCTTTCGTCCCAGGTCATTCAAAGTCCAGATGGCACCGTATAGTGCATGTGGTACGACAGGGTCTTCTGGAAAATCGTCAACAGTCTTTTGGTACCATTCTAAAGCGAGTATGAGGTTTGCGTCTCCTTCTTGCATCTGGTCTGCATCGCGTTGATCAGTTCCGAGTTTGTAATATGCTTCTGCGATCTGGATAGCACAATAGGGGATAAAACTCGTACCATCGGAGGTATCACTTGTTGCTTCGCTTTTTTTGTGATCGATTACAGCTTTATACGAGTTAACAGCCGCACTCCACCGTGCCAATTTAAACTGGCTGTCAGCTATTCCGAGTTTTGCTTCATCTCTATAGTCACTATCTGGATATTCGTCTAGTAGTACTGTATAGGCAACGATCGCGTTTTCAAAATCTTCCTGATCGAAATAAGTTTGTCCTATTGCAGTCTGAATTTCGGATTGTACACCACGATCTGCAGTGTTTTGCAGTGCTAACTCGTAGTTTACACGTGCGTTGTCATAGTCTTTCTGTTTAGAATATATTGCACCTTGGTCGAAGTATGCTGCAGTTACGAGTTTATTCTCAGGATATTGTGTGATAAAATTCGTGTAACGACTAATAGCTTCGTCGTGTCTGTTGAGTTGGTTTAAGCACATAGCGGCTTTATACATCGCTTCGGCATGAAGTTCGGTGTAATTCTTGAATTCTTCAGTAGCAAATTTATCAAATTCTGGATAAGCTTGTTCCCAGTTCCTTTCATCAAGAAAGGATTGGGCGATAAGAAGTTGGGCATCATCCTTAAATTCAGAATTGGGGAAGCCTGAAAGGATGTTATTGAAAGCCGTGCGACAGTCTTCATAGTTACCCAGTTTATAATTCAATTGTCCGATAGCATACCATGAATTTTCC
>CAZURU010000265.1:0-4222 GCA_964623585.1 uncultured bacterium | reverse complement strand
TCTCAATTAGTTGTTTGAACTTTGCTTCTGCCAGCTCGTACTCTTCAGTCCGAAACAGAATATGTCCCCATAGATATGTTAAACCTTCCTGATGTTTAGGAACAGTTGCATTTAAGGCAACTTTTTGGATATAGTCTAATGCAGTTTCGTAGTGATTGTGGTCTAAGGACTGTTCAGCAAGCCGAGAATAACAGACTGCGATTTGGAAGTTGGCAAGTGTTGTGAAATCTTTGTCAATTACTTCCGTTTTCACACCGCGTTTTGTTGATTCTTCAAGTGCTTCAATGTATTTGTCGATTGCGCCTTCATAATCTGCTTGACCGTATAAGGTCTCAGCGTCTGTGTAGAGTTCCTCTACCTTTTTGGAACTCCCCATTAAGAATGGTGATAGGATTGCGACTACAAGTGCAAGACCACCAATTACACCTAAAATTCTTGGATTCATTACATTCTCCTTTGAAATATGTTTTTAAGAAACTACGGGAAATGTGGATTAACTCCACTCCTCAAAATGTCAGAACAGAGATGGAATCTGTCCAAATGTTCTGTCTATTGCGCTTTACCATGATAGTGTATCAAAGTGATTTGCGTAAGGTATCATAAATACACTCTAAAGTCAATATTCGTTAGGTCAATATTCGTTAGGTCAATATTCGTTAGGTCAATATTCGTTAGGTCAATTTTCATTAGGACGATATTCATTATAGTTACAATTTAATCAAATCGTAGAACTCTGGAATAGTTAACATTTCTGTAGGCAGATGTATTAACTTCACAACAAAGCCTGACAGTTTTCGTTGTTTTCTCGGATGTTTTTCAGAAAAAGGATTTACATGAAGGTCTAACGGGAGTGCGACATAATCCTCTTGAAGAGTAGATTTTCTCTCTAATATTGCTGGTTGTTCATAAACAACATCTTCAGAATTAGTATCTCCTGGGGCAGAATGATCAGGGCTGATATGTGTGACAATAACATACGCTTCCGTATCGTTTGCTAAAGGCTGTGAGAGTCGCCAATAACCTACTTTCTCAACATTTGCTGTGAGTGCAGGTGAACTTACTTCGCTGGAATCCTTCCAGTTTGTTCTATGTTTATGAAGTAGTTTCTCTTGTTGGTCACCTATATCTGTTTCTGCATCGACTATTTGCCCACCAGATGTACCATTATGGTATATCTTAGGTGAATGCGGAATTTCGTGATTAAGGAAATGTGTTGCAACAAATCCAGATACAATTAAAAGTAAGAGCGCGCCTACAGTTAAAGTGTGCATCCGAGTGTCATTATACTTGCTGACACTCTGCCTGAGTTGTGTTAGCAGATACCATAAGAACTGCGTAGCGGATGCCTTTAAACGTTGGGTTAGTGATGTTGGTCCCTTTCTTTGAATACAACGATGTAATTCCACCTCAAATCTATGGAAATAATCTCCCGGTGCTACAGGTTCTACATAATAATCAATAACAAGATCACGCGTCTTTCTGATGGCAGCAATTTCCCGTCGACACTCTGTGCAGAATCTGATATGTGATTCTACCTTTGCTACATCATCTTTATAGAGCGTATCATCTATATAATCTGATATTAGACTATGTATAGCGTTACATTGAGGTTTCATGGTTGATGTCGGTTTCAAGTTTCGATATGTTGTAAACCGCTCCCCAAGGATTATATATTCATTATCTGAATTCTACCAATAGTAGACTTATAGTTGACTGCTTATTGCCAAATGGTTTACTATAGATCTGAGGTAGCATCAACATAAGGTTTTAGCAAAGACCTGAGTTGTTTTCGTGCATAGTGCAGTCTTGAACGGACAGTTCCTTCAGAACAGTTTAGGATTGATGCAATTTCAGCATGTGTTAACCCTTCTAACTCATGTAGGATAACAACGATCCGATGTTTGAGTGAGAGACTATTGACTGCTTTTGTAACCCAGTGTCGTAGTTCAGCTTTCTCTGCTTGTATTTCTGGGTCATTGTTTATCTCTGCCTTTCTCAGTGTTTCTGTGTTAAACTCTGATTCATCTGTAGTTTCAAGCGGTGATTCCCGTCGTCGTTCCCGTCGTTTGACGAAATTGAGTGCTTCATTAACAGCGATACGGTATACCCATGTTTCAAAAGCTGCCTCTTGGCGAAAGGTGTGGATAGAGTGGTATACCTTTATAAAGGTTTCTTGCATTACGTCGTTAGCGTCCTCGTGGTTTTTCGTAATCTGCATTCCCAGACGATGCACCATCCGTTTATATTTTTCAACTAACGGGGCGAGTGCTGTTTCATCTCCTTCACGAAGATTATCAATGAGTAATGCTTCAGTTCTTTCCACGGAAAATTTCTCCTTCGGTTTCTACTATGATAGACAACGCTATTTAGAAAACCGTTCAAATTTTCTTAGAATACTATTATAGCACATATTGAGAAATTGTGTTGAAAAAAGTGTGTTAATTCTTTGTCATTGGTTTTGTTGTCAGTTGATAGGAATTAATTGGGTTTAAGTTCATCCGTAGAGAAGAACAACTGTTTACCAAAGTCTATTTCGGTCTTTACTTCTGTAAGTAACGGAAAATGTATCTACACGGTTAAAAAAGTTTGTATTTATTGATTCATAAAAAAAGACAGCGTATCAAGATACGCTGTCTTTTTTAGCGAAATAGTCGGAAATTTACTCTTTTGCTTTCGTGGTAAAACTGGGCTTATCAACTTCAGTTGAGTTGCCAGAGGCGTCTGTGACCGTTCCCATAACCGTATAGTCGGTTTCGTTACTGAGCGTTTGATTGGCATTACCGGTAAGGGTAATTGTATCACCATCAGTAGCAGATGTCCAACCGACATCGTTATCGCCCTGCATCAGTTTTAGTGTGCCTGTGACGGATTCATCAAATGTAACCGTAATTCCATCGGCAAACACTTTTTCAGGATCAAGGTCTTTAGCACCGTGTTCTGGGTCAGTACTTACGACTTCGGGTGGGGTTTTATCTGCTTCTATAACGGTATAAGTCAACGTCTCTTTGCCTTCACCACCATCCGGACCATTAGACCAAGTAATTTCAATGGAAAGCTCCCCAACAGTAAAATCTCCATCTGGCGGGTTGATAGTCCGAGTTGAACCAGATGTAGAGACTGTTCCAGCACTAACTGTTACATCACCTGGGTTTTTGTCAAATTTGATGGATATGGACTGGTTTGCTGCTATTGTTCCGGGAGAAGCAGGATCAGCACTTTTAAATTCAGCGGTAACATCAGCAGGTTCTCCATTATCATCGTCATCGTCTCCACCGCAACCAATTATAGATACGGCAAGTAATGCTGTCATGACTATTGCCATGGTTGAAAAAAATAGTTTCATGAGTAGGTAACTCCTTAATTAAGGTTTATCAGAATATAAAGTACCATCTAAATCAGGTACAAATTAGTAGTTCCTATTTTGATGAGGTTTCATATTGCGTTCTACTTTTTCAACGCTATTAATGAAACATGTCATCATATCTAATGTTTAATCAATCAATTTCAGACTATTTCGTATTCCTTCCCCATTAGTATTAGAGGAATGGTAGTATGCTTTGAGAATAAAACTTCTTTGGAACTGATACCTTCTAATACCATTGGAAAGGCATTTTTTAGTCCCAAAAGTCAACGCCCAAACTCAATACCTTTAAGTTTAGCAGATAATGCAAAATCTGTAAAGGTAAAAAATTATAATTTTCACATGTAATTATACAAGATTTTTCCGTATTTGTAAAGTGAAAATATAACTTCTATTTATGTTGGATAAAAAATACCATATATTCAAACTTTTTTCAAGAAAAAATATCTTGTTTATTCATTTCCTTTTGTCAATATTGGAGATTACACTACTTTTTTAATTAGAATAATTGGAATTGTTCTGTAGATGTCCCTATAATATGTGATTTTAGTTGTTCGGGATGACTCAATAAATCCAGAACGGTGTTAGTTTGATCTGGTTGAAACGGTATAGCTCCTTTTGCGATGAGTTGTCGTGTACCTGCGCTATGCTTATTTTGTGAATTCCATTGGCATGCAAAAACTGGTCTATCTTGTCGTTCTGCGTATCGTGCCGTGTGCATTGCTCCCCCATCTATAGTTGTTTCAACGACAATGGTTGCCATAGAGATACCTGTGATGATCCTGTTTCGCATGACCAAATAGGCCGGAGTTGGTTTTGTTGGATACGGATGTTCTGAAAAAATACAACCTGTTTCACAAA
>CAZURU010000264.1:0-7618 GCA_964623585.1 uncultured bacterium | reverse complement strand
TGTTGCCTAATTCTATGTAACCCCGTCTCTTTATTATTCTGTTAAACTATTATAATTTCCCCCACTTCTCGGGGGGCTACCCGCTACGGGGTTTGCCGCCGCCAGAACATTGGATGAGTCTTGGAAGTAATAATCTTTTTCTCCCACGATTTATCTAACGTATTGTTATGAGGCCTAAAATTTCATAACAGTATTAGACTACACAAAGCTCGTCCATGATATTGGACACTGCAAATTAGTAAATATTAGCTATGGTTATGGGGATCGCATGAAAATAAAATCAATCCGATTACGGGACTTCAAACGGTTTACTGATCTAACAATCTCAGAGTTACCTGAAACAGCTAAGTTGGTCGTGTTGGTTGGCCCGAATGGTAGTGGGAAGAGTTCTGTATTTGATGCCTTACATGGCAAAGCAGTGGTTCGCCACCACTGGGGGTGGCTAACTGAGCAATTAGGATATTGGAATAAAAAATATTCTTCTGAAGATAAAGAAGAGGTTTCTAAATTTGACGATTCAAAAAAAATTATAATTGATTTCCATGGAAGTCCACCATCCGATAACTTGTCTTGGAAGAAATCAATATATGCACGATCGGCTTATCGAAATGATCCCTCTGTGAAAATGGATAACTTAAGTCATGTCGGCAACATGATAGATAATCCACGATTCACACGCATGATTGAAAATGACATGACTGTTAATTTGAATTATCAACGTCTTGTTTCCGATGGATTAGAAGAGGCTTTTGAGAAAAGTGATCACAAAATGACACTTGGAGATTTTCGCCATCAACTCATAGGGGACATCAGAGAAGCTATTTGTCGGCTGTTTAAAGATCCTTTGTTAGATTTAAACAGCCTGGGTAGTCCATTGAATAAGGGCTCTTTCAGATTTACCAAAGGTACTGCCAAGAAGTTTTTATACGAAAATCTTTCAGGAGGAGAGAAGGCTGCTTTTGATCTGATTCTAGACTTGGTGGTCAAGCGTCGTGAGTATACTGACACAGTATTCTGTATTGATGAGCCAGAGGCACATATGGGCTTGCGTTTACAGGCGATGCTTCTGAAAGAGCTTTGTCAGTTAATCCCAGATAATTGTCAACTTTGGATTGCAACTCATTCCGTCGGTATGATGCGAGCCGCATATGATCTCGAACAGACCGATCCGGGAAAAGTAATTTTTCTAGATTTCAATAATAAAAGCTTCGACAAACCGGTAGTGATAAAACCATCGAAGATTGACCGTGGCACTTGGGAGGAGATGCACCAACTAGTCCTAGAAGATTTGGCGGCACTTCTTGCCCCGGATAAAATTGTTCTTTGCGAGGGAGCGCACGGGGAAGATGGGTTAGATGCGCAATGCTACAACACCATCTTTAATCAAGAATACCCTGACACCCTATTTGTATCAATCGGAGGGAAAAGGCAAGGGGCAAATTATAGTGCCGTAATTAAAGCAATAATAAATGCGGAAGTAATTCTTTTGAGAGATAAAGATAATTTATCCTGCCAAGAATTCAATGATGAAATAGCCAAGGGTAAACGGGTCTTGAGTCTAACAAAACTAGAAGATTATCTACTGGACGACGAAGTATTGAGTGCTTTGTGCAAAAAATACGTCGGTGAAGATGAAAGTAAAGTCAATAAGCTATTACAATTAAAACAGGAAAAACTAAAAGAAAAGGATATAAAAGGTATTGTGAATGATCTACGCATGTGGACAATTAATCATCTAGGTGTAAATAATGCAGGAGATAATTATCACTCTTTTCTGCGGGATACGATTACACCGCTTATTAAATCTGATATGAAGATATATCAATTATTAAAGAAAGATATTTTTGGAGATTAACCACGCATGGCCAGGTCAGTGGATAAGAAAGATTTGAGTTGTTTCAAATCGTAGGATAAGGCTCAGTCGTCTACAGCCCCGCTCATACCAATTATTCATATAAAATATAAATAATCTGATTATTATATCCTTTGTTGTAGTTTGCTAAGCCGATTGATTTTTCTTCTGATAATTTTTTTATCCTTAAGTTCACACTCCCAAATTCGCAATACTTTCCATCCCTTTTTTTGAATCGTCTTATTCACTAATTTATCGCGTTTTTTGTTGGCATTTATTTTTTTAATCCAAAACTCTCTGTTGTTTTCTGGAATTTGGCCATGCTTTGGACAATCATGCCAAAAACATCCGTCGACAAAGATCGCTACTTTGCTATTTGGAAATGTAATATCAGGTTTGCCAAAAATTGGATATTTTCGCCGCCAGCCTATCAATCGTTTCTGTTTTAATAGTTCGATTAATTTACCTTCAGTTGATTTGTTACCAGTGGAACGTACTTTGCCCATCAGCCATGAGCGTTTTTCCTTTGAATAAACATCAACCATTGTTTTGATTGGGGTCTTTTCTCTCGCACATATCAACTCTGCGTAATAGAAAAGAAATCAAGCTCAAAACATCCAGACAGTCGTCTTCATTGAAGAATTTTTCGGTCTCAGCCTTTACATGGTGAGATGTCGGATTTCTGAAAGATTCTGCAAGGCCAACAGAGAGAGATCTCTGACCTTTTTGAATATTTTGTTTAGTTTCTGAGTTATTGAAAAAATCTGGGAGTTCCAGAACTGGATTTTCGGCAGAAAAAACCATATTAAACAAGCTCGTCATATCGGTTTCTTGTCCTGATTTTCTTCTGACCAGATCACTGTATATCTTTGTCCCTTCTTGCGCCGCTTCCAAATATTGAGCATTTTTATAGTACTCAATCAACGGGTTTTTTAAACTATCGTACAGGTGTCTCCAGTGATAAAGAGGGTAGGGAGGTATGACCTCCTCTAGTTTTGTTAATAAAAGTGTTGATTTTTCAGGTTCGATTTCTTCGGAATTTGTAAATTCATCTATAAGAGAGACCAAACTATTCTGCATGCTTTCAGGGAGAGAATCTTGCCAGGATTGTATATCAATATCAGTACTCTGATTGATATGTTCCTTTTTCTTCTCCCTGCGTTTTTTTCGCCAATCTGACTGCACAAATTTAATGCATTCCTCAAGGTATTCATGAAGTTTACCCGTTTGTTCATGTCCCCAGTTGAGGCTTTGTCTATTGGTAGAAATCACATCTTCAGAAAAATCTTCAATGAAATCAACTTCAAGCCATCCTGTAAGATAAGAAAAGAAATGACTGGATGTGCTATCTGAAAATTGATAGGGAGCTTGTACGAGTTTGCCCCGCGAAAATAATGATACTCCTCTTGAATTGTATCGGGGTGGTATAGGTTTTTCGGATGTGATGATTTTTCCTTTGATTTTGGAACGATGTTCATACTTAAGTTCTATGCTTTTGAAATCCTCGGGGAAATCCCAGAAAAATTCTTCACCAAATGCAGAAAAGTGCATCTCGTTTGATAGCCTTACGGGGTTTTCATTATTGCGACTGATAGTGACAATAAAATCTTCATCAAAAATGAAAAATCTCGCTATGCTATCGGCAAGAAGTTCCTCGGAAAAATCAGTTGCCCGGGTTATGTTTGTCAGTGTTATTTCGGTGCCTTTCTGATCGTCATCAACGATTTCGTCCACAACATCAGGAGTCATCTGGTACTGTCCTCCAGTTGAATTCATCAAATCATTCCAATCCATGGTGAATATATTCCTTTTTCCTTCACTGACAGTACTTATGGTTATGGTCTGAACAATTCCAAAGAATGATAGTTTTCCCAGACCTTTTTTGCCGATGGCTTTCCTTCCTCCCGGGGTTGTTTCTTCGGTTTCTCTGCGGTTGCGGCCAATGACAAGAAATTTTTCATTGATGTCATCGAACGACATTCCTAACCCATTGTCTTTTATTACTATTTTTTTCTCTTCTGTGTCATAAAGCTCAATCCTGACTTTTGTGGAATCAGCATCGTAAGCATTCGCTATAAGCTCTCCAAGGACTGGTGGAATTGTAGAATACATACGTACCCCGAGGTGTTCTATGACCTTCGGGTCAAATTTCATTACCAATTGTTTATCGGACATAAAAATTTCAGTTTGCACGAATGGCTTCTGCTATCCTGTAGGCAAGTTGTGGAGGTACGGCATTGCCAATTAGTTTGGTTACGATGGTTGGATATTGGTGCTTAAAGAGATAATCTTCAAATGTTTGCAGAGTAGCGCCTTCTTTAAGAGACAGACCCCTGTCTTCTTCGGGATGGGCGAAGCGCCCATTGGAAATCCCGTTGAATCTGGTTGTAATTGTTGAAGAAGGTTTATCCCATCTCAATCTTCCGTAAACATCTCTAAAAGATTCGTCTTTATCCTTGTAAGCTTCAATTTGAAGTTCTGGGTCATCTCTCCATGCTTTTCTTGTTCCACCATTTTTTGGTGTGACCATTAGTCGTCTCAAATTTTTCTCGGACAAGGTTGCAACCGTATCCATAAAGTTGTTTTCGTCTCTGTGACCAGCCCGAAGAACTGGGAATCCGTTATGCTCTCCGATAAAATCTTTGAGAACCGCTTCTTGTTCTGGATTTGGAAGGCTGATCAATTTTTGCACTCTGTTGGCAATCAAAATAAATCTCTTTCTACTCTGTGGCACTCCGTAATCCTTTGCATTTATGACATCGCTGATAATTGCGTATCGATTTTTTTTAAGTTTCTCACAAAATTTATCAAGGCCGCTTTCTGAGGCCCGTCTTTCTATTCCCGGAACATTTTCAATAACCACGTAGCCAGGTTTGTAGTAACTGACAAAGCGCCAAAAATCTTCGAGCAGCCCCTTAGTTCCTTTGGATGATTTTTTGTCAGTATTCAGATTGCTCCAGTATTGACAGGGGCTGCAACCAATGAAGATTAGGGAATTATCATTACGTCTAATTCCGCATTCTTTTTCCAAAAAAGTCCGCGGCAGTTTTCGGATATCTTTCAGAAGAAACCGTGTGTCGGGATGATTCGCTTCGTATGTGTCTTTGCAATGCTTATCCTTATCTATGCCGACAAGCACCTTCATTCCAGACATCTTCATCCCCTGAGACATTCCACCCGCGCCACAGAAAAAATCAACAACCTTTAAATCGGCATCTTTCATTTATCTCCCCCCAGCTGGTCAATCAGCGTAACCACATGAGCCGCAATCGCAGATGAGGCAATTCGCAAAACTTTATCTCCGTCATATTCTTCCCGATGATCGACACTTTGTTCTTTTTCAGCATCGTGGATAAGCTTTTTGTACATCGCCAAGGTAAGAATGCCCACACCAAACCTAAAGCGATGTCTGACAATCTCTCTTTTGTCCTCATCACTTTCACCAGACAGTAAAGACAATAGATACTTGTTGGCTTTGTTCACATACACAACTAATTCATCTCCGCTTGCAACATGCCCCCCTGATTCTTCATTGTAATCATGCTCAGTCCAATCCTCTTTTTCCACCCATTCGATGTCAGGAAAATTTCGTGAAGGTTCATTTTTTTTCTTTGTATCCGTTGTATCTCCAGGAGGATTCGTCGTTGTTTTCTTTTCACCGGTAATCTTGACTACCACATCAAAAACCAAAGGAGTGGCCCTGTTCGGATTTGTGTCATTGAAGCCAAACTGGACGGGGATTTCATCACTCTCTTTGGCGCCTGATGGAGGACTTATCTTTATGCGCAATTTTCCATTACGTAAAGAACCGGAATTGGGTAGCACATCGGGTGGCGGGTGCAAAAACTCTCCTCGGTTATCTTCTCTCACCAAGTAGTCGTTTTGAACATCTGTTTTACATTCAATCCACCTGTAAGTATTGATGGGAACACTCTTTGTGTTACCGTTCTCAAGGTTGGTAGGCGTCAAGTACGATGGGAATTGTTTCCCTTGATATTTTTCCTCTTGGCCTGGTATCGGTTTCGGGCTGTCAACAATACTTCCAATGTCAAAAAGCTCTTGAAGGTCGGGATTATTTTTAATGAGGCTGGCAAGGAAATCTTTACTGGTTTCATCCTGTATCTGTTCGCTGATTCGACGACTTCTTATTTCTCTCGCATATTTTCTAAGTTCCCCGTCGTTTTTTAAGGCATCTATAACGATTTCTCTCAATTCTCTTGTGAGTTGTATTTGTGCCATTCTTTCCCTGTCCGGTTTAAATACCGCAGAGCGCGCAGTATTATCCATACCATTGCAATCTATTTGAACAATCAGATGATTCCTCAAATCATCAAGTCGTGCTTTTCGTAACAGACTCGCTCTTTCTTTTGCCTGGGCCTGCCCGTTAATTGTGTAGAACATCCTGTAGGGATAATTACGCAAGTAATCTTTCATTTTATCCAAGCCATAATAAGATATGCGAATTGTCCCCAGGCTCGGATTTTCGGAATTCTCTATTACTCCCTCAAATTCAATTTTGCTTGCTTCGTCTGCTTCATCATCAGCTTTTATTACCGTCTTCATACCTGAAAACGTTCTGGGTGCAATGCCTTCCCCCCTAAGACCTCCTTTCGTGGGTTTGGCATCAAAATCGTACAGACGAAGAGGCAAGGCACAGTCAATAAGATTTGTTGTGAGTGCATCATATAATCCAATATCAACTGCGCGGGCGCCAGGACCTATGTCATATTCATAAAGCTTTACGATACTACCGCCATGCCTGACAACACCAATGTCATTTCTGTTCAAGGCCTTGATTTCATCGGACTCAAAGCAGGCGATTTCACCATTTGGACAATAATATTCAACCACGGGTAAAGCCTCTCTCAGACGAGCCTCCCTTACTCTTATCAATGTCCACCCCCACAGACCATCTGAATCAGTAGTCGTTTTTTTGGAAAGAATAAACTTGTACATGCCACTCCTGATTTCGGCACGAGTGCAGAAAGTAATTGAGCCGGTGCTACCCATATTAAAACGACCTTGAACAAACTGGATGCCCTCCTTGTTTTTTTCTCCCAGAGACAGGAATGTTTTTTCAAAATCTCGGTGATTCTGACCCTCGCCAAAATCAACTATCGTGTAGCTTGGACAAGTATTGTCTTTTCTTCCAGCACGTTTAATACCAATTAAAACACTCTTTTCTGCAAGCTTAGTTCTCTCCTCACGGCCTAACAGGGTCAACCTGCCTTCTTGAACTTCAGGGAAGAAGCGTTTGACTGCTTCCGTCATGTTATTAGGAACTGATTCGCTCAGTACATCCATTTTCTCTTCATGTGCTTTCCGCATGAGGATTGCATCGATAGAATTAATAATCAGTTCCGCGAGTGCACCGACCGGTTCACTTGTTTGTACACCTACCCTATCCCAGTTTTTATCGGCACCACCGTAAGGTTTCCAGTTATTGTCATCGCAAAACTCAGGCCGAGTTGTCAAAATCTTCTTAACTTCTTCGGTTGAATGTGCACGAATAAATTCTTGTGCTACTGATTTGGCACCTTCATAATTCATATATTTTAATAATATCATAGTGTTGCATGTATTTTAATGATTATCATGAATTGCTGAATGATTTCAAAGACTGTTATTGCGCCCCATTGAATTTTCCTGCAAAGTAAAGGTCATAGTTGATATTTAGTCGTAAAAAGCATAATAAAATGTCGCAAAAAGCAGAGATCCTCCGGCTCAAGTCATATATTTCCCGGCATATCATAGGCCAGCAGAAGC
>CAZURU010000263.1:0-7624 GCA_964623585.1 uncultured bacterium | reverse complement strand
GCTAGTGATATTTTGGGCAAAATGAAGTCCATATACCTATTATCAAACTCAAGCATTTATCAAACTAAGTAATATTAGACACAAAAAACTGGGGTGAAATCAAAAAAGTGTTGACATAATCTTGAAAGTGTTGTATAATATATGTTAGGTGTTATCAATATATTATTAGAGTGTATGACACCGGGGAGCGTTTACCCCTTGTAGGGGCGCGCCGACAGTGCCGTTAACACTATCAGCGCGTAGCACTGCCATAGATAGAGTATGACAGAGCTGGCTTTCATGTTATCACAAACATTAGTTTGATGCAATAGATGGGAACCAGCGCACCCCAAAGGAACAGTTAGCAGCAACATTGCTGTACATTTTACCTTCCAACATCTCCTTTGTGGTCTGTCAGATATTGAATAATTTCTATAGATGAAAATCCAAAGGAGAAATTAAGATGCAATTTATTCGTAATCAAACCGAAAACCGAACGTTATTGAGTATTCTGATTGTCAGTTTCTTATGTCTTTCTCTGGTTTCTGTATCGTCCTTCATATACGCCTTGGGTCCGCTTATGATTTGGGGTGTGCCAGCAGTGATAGTGATTAAAAAAACTGTTACTATTGGTTTAACGGCTCTAACCGTTTGGGGTGGAGCGGAGTTGATACACAAAGACTTTGATGAAAAAATCGCAGTTCTTCAGGATGATATTAAGCGTCTAACAATTACGAAGCAGAATGCTGAAACAGCGAGAGATAGTGCAGAAACGGTGGCGGAGGAGTGGAAAGAAAAGTATGAAACAGCAAAAGCAGCCATACCTACTGCAAGGACGAATCTTAAGACTGCCAAAACTGCTGTTACGACTGCACAGACTGCCTACGATACGGCTGTTGATGAAGAATACCAGGCATACGTGGATTACATTGGCGAGAGGGCGTCAAGCGTTGCTAGTGAGGAGCAGCGATTGTATGATGAGTGGCAGGCTACCATAAAAACTAAGAAAGACAAGAAAACCGCATTGGACAGTGCACAGGCTGATGTGTTGACCAAAACCAATGCTCAATCGGATGCCTATAACAACTTATATATAGTTGGAGGCACTTATGGTCAATATAAGCTGGCTGCGGAACTTGCAACGAATCTTTTCAAATCTGCGGAGGCTGCTTTGGATAAAAAAGTGGCAGACTTGACATCGATGTTAGTTGAAAAGACAATAAATAGTGCGACCATTCAGGACGCTGTTGGACAAACGGAATGGGCGATTTATACTCTTGAGACAGCAGAGACGAATTTTCCTGAAGCATGGAGCGAGGCTATGGAGGATCCTGATTTAGCAGCACTAGTTCAAGCAGTTCGCGACAATTGGAATGAAATAACAGGTAACGGAGGTCAATAGCATGAGGTCAGAAGTGGGGTATATTCTTATTCTAATCGGTATTGTTATGTTCATATATTGTATTATTCCGTATTTAAGAATGAAAGATAAGAAAAAAAAAGTGAGAGGACTTATTTTCTCTGGTGCCGTTTTTATATTAATTTTCGGTATCCTTACATCTATTAGTTTCTATCAGGATCATAAAAAGCGGAGTGCTCCCCCGATGGTCAATAATACTGCCACTAGACATCAGATAGTTGAAGAGACAATAAATACTGCGACCATCGAGGACGCTCTTGGACAAACGAGATGGGCGTTTTATACTCTTGAAACAGCAGAGACGAATTTTCCTGAAGCATGGAGCGAGGCTATGGAGGATCCTGATTTAGCAGCACTAGTTCAAGCAGTTCGCGACAATTGGAATGAAATAACAGGTAACGGAGGTCAATAGCATGAGGTCAGAAGTGGGGTATATTCTTATTCTAATCGGTATTGTTATGTTCATATATTGTATTATTCCGTATTTAAGAATGAAAGATAAGAAAAAAAAAGTGAGAGGACTTATTTTCTCTGGTGCCGTTTTTATATTAATTTTCGGTATCCTTATATCTATTAATTTCTTTCGGGATCATAAAAAGCGGAGTACTCTCCCGATGGTCAATAATACTGCCAATGGACATCAAAAATCTTCTATCGTCGTTGAATCGGAGGGTGCGTTAACCCCTCCGATGAACACGACGGAGCAGGTCACAACTGAATCCCCTTCACCCCTTGATATGGATATGAATGTCTTGTTAGAAAAATGGAACCGGCATCACACCCTGTCCGAATCAGACAAGCAAAAAATCGCTGCGATGATGGATCAATTTGAAGATTTAGAAAGTATGAGTGAAGCCGATATTATCAACAAGCTGATCGGTTTTTTACCCAAAGCGTATCAGAAAATTCCGCAGTATCGCAAACTTGTTGAGGACTATTATAAGGGCTTAGATGGTCATCCTGTGACATCTTATCAAAAAGATGAGAAAGTGCTGATCACCGTGAGTTTTGTCTATAGTACAATAGTTTCATATAACGATATGCGGACAAGTGTGGCTGAAAAGGTGCGTAAAGACCTGGCGTTAAAGGCTGCGGATCCTGAGTTGTATTATGAAACAAAAATACAAGAAGAACGTGATCAGATAGCAGTAAAGGAACAACAAATCCGTGATGCTGAGGCAGAAGGAGACTCAGAAAGAGCGGATCTTTTGCGGATGAGTTTGGCTTCAAGTCATCGGGAATTAGAATGGTTAGAGTTTGAGAGGAATTTTGATGAGAATATCAACAAAATGGTAGCAGAAGGTGTTAAGGAGAGACTTTCGCAGGAGCAAGTTGCGTTTCAGGATAGACTTCGGCAGATTATTGCGGAGTATGAGGCGGCTTCTAAACCGGTCTCGTCCCAGAACACGGGGGTGCCTGATGTTCTATCGGCACCGTCGGATATAGTAACATCTACACCCACGACTTCTGATCCAGACGTTTCTGCCACATCTGCATACGATCCTGTTCGGTCTTTCACATCTGCCCAATCACGACTGGAGTCGTGGCGTTCAGATTTTAATGAGTCATATATTGATGTGATTGCCTCGCGTTATATGTCCACTGAAGAGCTGGATGAGTTCTTTCCGACACCGCAGGAACGCGAATATCTCAAGTATCGGACTACCGAGCTGCAAAAGTTAGTTGTTTCTCAAGTTCGCAAACTTGTGTCTGATGTCAAGGGGGCAACTGCAGAGCAAAAACGCTCACTTGCAAGGAAACTGGTGAACAATAACTTTGATAAGGATTTTGCAAAATCCATCTTATCAGAGTTAGAAAAAGAGACAGAATAACACGTAAACCTATCTATTCATTCACATCACAGGCAGGTATATTGCTTATACCTGCCTTTTTTCGCGTAGAATGAATTCTACCATAACCGTTTAATACGCAAGGTTACCACATAGAAAAAATGTGTTGGCAGAGAAAAGTCAGAAGATGTATAATACTACTATAGTAAGGTATCACTGTAGACAATAAACATTCATCGGAATAAAATAAGGAAAAACAATGGTAAATATCACAATAAACGGTGCATGTGGACGTATGGGACGTCTTATCATCCAAGGTGTTACACAACAAGACGGTGTGACACTTGTTGGTGCAATAGAATTCCCACAACATCCTGAGATAGGAAACGATGCAGGTGTTGTAGCAGGGATAGGTGAGATTGGAGTCCCAATTTCAGCAAAACTGTCAGACGTCATAACAGAATCAGATGTCATCATAGAATTTTCAAAACCTGAAGCAACATTACAACATCTCAGACAGGTAGTAAAAGCTGATAAAGCAATGGTTATCGCCACGACAGGATTTAGCAATGACGAATTAGATGAAGTAAAAGAATTAGCCTCAGAAATCCGTTGTGTTATGGCACCAAATATGAGCCTCGGCGTAAACGTCATGATACGCGCACTGGAATTAATCGCCAAATCGCTCGGTGATGATTACGATATTGAAATTATAGAAGCACACCATAACCATAAAGCGGATTCACCCAGCGGAACATCACTCAGATTAGCCGAAACAGTCGCAAATGCACTCGAACGGGATTTGGATGAAGTAGGTGTCTATGGACGGCACGGAATCATAGGACCACGACCAGATAAACAGATCGGAATTCATGCAATTCGTGGTGGAGACATAGCGGGAGACCACACTGTCATGTTTGCAACGCAAGGTGAACAACTCAGTGTCGTTCATCGCGCACATAGTCCAGAAGCATTTGCCAAAGGTGCTATCCGAGCCGCAAAATGGGTAGTCAATGCAACCAGAGGATTACATGATGTTAGCGAAGTGCTTTTTGAGAACGTATAATAGAGACAATCTAAAGATATTTCGATCATTATGCTCGCTTTTATTATTTGCATTACTTGCTATCCTCGGCTGTTCAGATACTGCAAAAAAAACAAGAGGAGAGTGGAAAACTGTACTGAAAGGTGACTGGAGCGCACATCTCAACGACGTTCATTTTATATCCGAAACACACGGATGGACTGTTGGCAATTCAAGCCGACACACACTTTCACACAGAGATGAGAACACAACACATGCTTCTGGTGAAAGTTCAGAAAGTATCATCTTGCATACCAGCGATGGTGGTAAAAACTGGAAAAAACAGAACAGTGGAATATTTGGAAAACCGCTGAATAAGGTCTATTTTAAAGATAATTATTTTGGGTGGAGTGTTGGTGAAGAAGGCACCATAATTCACACAGATGATGGCGGTAAATCTTGGAAGCAAGTTGATACACCTATAGAAAACAATCTACATAGCCTGCATTTTAAAGACGAAATCTGTTGGGTAGTAGGCGATTGGGGGATAATCCTAAAATCAATTGATCTGGGAAAGACATTCGAAAGAGTTGATGAAAATTTCTTTAATAAAAAATCTCTAAAAGACGTCTATTTTATCAACAAACAAACTGGCTGGGTTGTTACCTACAACAACCCTAATGATAGTGAAAACGCAGGATATATCTACAATACAACAGATGGTGGAACGTCTTGGCAACCACAATTCTCTACAAAATCGGCACTTTTCAGCATTATATTTATTGACGAAAAAACTGGCTGGGTCGTAGGTGATCAACGCAGTATCTATTATACAACGAATGGTGGAAAAAACTGGGAGTCACTCACACACGGAAGCAACGAACGGCATAAACAGCAATATGGACAACCAGAATATCTCGGTAATGAACCCTTACATACATTCACTTTATACGATATTGATTTCGCCGATACAAAACATGGGTGGATTGTTGGTGACTTAGGTGTCATCTTAAGTACAACACATGGCACGGATAGGAAGAAGAAAATCGTCTGGAAACATCAACGGGGAGGTCCACGTTTTCATAACAGCGCAGATGGATTGTTGTTGGGAGTAGACTTCGTATCAAAAACAATCGGTTGGGCTGTCGGCGAAAACGGTACTATCCTGCATACACGAAACGGCGGTGTGACATGGTACGCACAATCTAATCCTACACACCTTCTCTACGATGTTTGTCTAACAACACAGAATCACGCCTATGTTGTCGGGGATAGAGGCGCGATCATGCAATCTATTGATGGGGGAGTAAACTGGAGAGCACAGGATAGTCGCACTGCGGAGTGTTTTAGTGCTACACATTTTGTGTCACACGAACAAGGTTGGGCAGCAGCTGAAGCTGGCGTTATTCTACATACCATCCACGGCGGAGAAATCTGGCTACCCCAAGAATCCAACACAAAACAAGACTTACTCACGTTGTTCTTTATAGATAAAGACTACGGTTGGGCAGCTGGAAGCGCAGGAGAAATAGTCCATACGAATAATGGCGGAATAACGTGGACACCTCAAAAAAGCGGTGTTTCTGTTAATCTCTTTGATATCCATTTTACGTCTAAAAGTCAAGGATGGGTGGCTGGCATGTTTGGCACACTCCTATTCACACTTGATAGCGGGGACAACTGGTATAAATCTTCATTAAGTAAACAGTTATCAAAAATGGACATAGGCACAAATATCTGGCTAAATGCAGTCCATTTTGTTTCGCCCAGAATCGGGTGGGTCGTCGGTGGAGATGGATATATATTCAATACTGTAGATGGTGGAAAAACTTGGTCTCAGCAGAAAAGTCATACACAGTTATTTCTATACGATGTGTTTTTTGCCGATAAGGAGAAAGGTTGGGTCGTTGGAAAGAACGGTCTTGTTCTTCACACCAGTGATGGCGGGCAAAACTGGAGACCACAACGAACCGATACAACAGTAGATTTGACATCAATACAGATGACCAATGTTAATACAGGCCTTATATCTGGACAGTCTGGAACCGTATTAAAGTATGAAGTCGATGAATTACAATAAAACAATAAATATCTGAAATATCTTTTGAACCGTAGATTAAATAAAGGAGAATACACTATTTTGATAACTTTAGCAGAACGTTTACAGAAACTTCCTCCCTATCTATTCGTAGATTTGCGACAAAAAATGGCAGCAGCAAAAGAAAAGGGGGTTGATGTGATTAGTCTCGGTATAGGTGACCCTGACTATCCAACACCTGACGCAGTCGTTAGTACATTGTGCAAGGCAATACAAAACACTGATGATCCCGATAGACATCGCTACGGTTGTGATAATCCTGTATCAGATTTTCCACAAGCAGTTAAAGAATTCTATCTGTCCCGGTTCGGCGTTACACTATCTGATGATCAAATTGTTACGACACTCGGCAGCAAAGATGCTATCGTAAAAATGGCGTTAGGTATACTAAATCCAGGTGATGTTGGGATTGCAGCAAGTCCAGGTTATCCTACCTATAATATCGGTCATGTTTTTGCAAGTGCAACGACATATTATGCACCACTACTAAGGGAGAACAATTTCTTTGTAGACTTTGATGCTATCCCAGATGATGTAAAAAGACTTGCAAAAGTTCTGTGGATAAACTACCCTAACAATCCAACTACTGCAGTCGCTGACCTTGATTTTTTTAAACGCGCAATTGCGTTCGGACATGAAAATAACATACTTATCGCACACGACAACGCATATAGTGAAAATACTTATGATGGTTATATTTCACCCAGCATCTTACAGGTAGATGGTGCAGCTGAAGTGGCAGTAGAGTTCTTCTCGCTAAGTAAAGCATTTAACATGACAGGTTGGAGATTAGGTTTCGTTGTTGGTAATGAAAATGTTGTCAATGCTGTCAAAAAAGTAAAGGATAATATTGACAACGGTTCACTTCGGGCATTACAATTTTCTGGGGCAAAAGCACTTTCACTGGCACATGAAATTACACCCAAATTAAACAACATTTATCAAGAACGAAGAGATATGGTCGTAGATGCATTAAGAAAAAATGGATGGAATATTGAGAAGCCGAAAGCAACCATGTATGTGTGGGCACCCGTACCGGAAAAATTCAATGGGTCAAGTCGTGACTTCGCAACTGCTCTGCTTGATGAAGTAGGGGTTGTCATTACACCCGGACTTGGATACGGACAATGGAGCGAAGGATACTTCAGAATATCTCTAACCTATCCCAACACTGTAATAGAAAAGGCAATTGAACGTATACAAGATTTCTCCGCATAACCCGCGAAACGTAATAGCAGACAAAGGATATACGATTCCTCTTTAGTCCCGTATGAAGTTTAAATAATTAAACGGGTAATTTATTGTTTACATAA
>CAZURU010000262.1:7470-7682 GCA_964623585.1 uncultured bacterium | reverse complement strand
AGCACTGCTAATATTTAGCGTCAAACAGTTCATGGACGGTTATAAAGATTGGCAGCATGCCTTGATCGTTGAGCAAGGTTTTGAAACAGAAATAAATGAACTTAAAAGCAGACGAGATAATCTAAAAAAGAGAGTTGAATTGCTCAAGCACGACACGTTAACCAAAGAACGGCTCGTAAGGAAAAGATTCGGATATGTGAAACCAGGAGAAA
>CAZURU010000262.1:3739-7333 GCA_964623585.1 uncultured bacterium | reverse complement strand
CTATTCCTCCTGAATAATCAGACTGAACCGACGATCACATCACTTCCACATAATATGTAGTATAATCTTATGTATAAAGAACAGAAACCTCGCAGTCCTTTACCAAAGTTGTTATTGCTTTGTGGGCTATTTATCTTTTTCATTTTAGGACTTAATGCTGTCCGTGTATTACAACAAGAGATGGTCCATCCACCTATTCCCAATTTAGGCGTCAAACAACCCGAACAAAGACCAACAATACGAAAACCCACAACAAACAGACCTGCAGTCCAAGATATTATATCAAATTCAGAGAAAAGGAAGCTGCCAAAATCGGTCTTAAGCAAAGAACGTCTCTACGATAAGTATTGGCCCAAAGGATTCAGTCTATACCGATATCGTTGGACAAGAAATGTGACCCTATTCGTAGCAGAGATGGATCGAAACGCGAATAATCTCCGCTTTGATGTAGAACTTTCCAATTCCCAAATCCTGCGACGCGAAACTGTCTCCAACGTAACGAGACGACTCAAAAGAAAAGGTATAAAATCGTATGCTGGTGTAAACGGGAGTTTCGGTATTCGTGAAGATAGTTATGGACGAGGGGGTATGATTTTCAACCTACATATCCAGAACGGAGAGTTAGTGAGTATACCGATACTTTTGGATAGATGGGGGTTTTCGCCTCCTACACCGTGGGGGGAAACAAGTTTCGGTGTCGCTCCTGATGGTGAGTTTCTTTTAGATGCGGTTAAGCTAAACGGGACAATTACAATTGGCAATCAGAAACTTAGGATAGATGCTATCAACCAAATATGTGATTCTTATAGTCCCGTAGTTCTATATACACCGCGTTTCGGTAGAACAACCTTAACACGCCGTTGCTATGAATTTACACTACAGAAATTGACACTTCCTCTTACCGGTAAATATACAAGCCGTTTCGTTGTTACCTCAGTGAACCCACGAGGTAACAGCATTATTCCATCTGATGCCGTTGTACTCTCAATAGCTCCCAATTTAGGACGCAGTTGGTATCAGAGACTAAAACAACAGACAAACGGCACGTTAGAAATTGCATTGACACCTGAAAAATGGCAGACAGTTCAAACAGGAATTGGGGGGAATCTGAGGATACTAAGGAATGGGAAGATTGAACCAGAATTGATTAATTTTAATAAAAGTAGAGGGCGTAGTGCAAATAGTCACGGCAACGCTTCACAACGGCATCCAAGAAGTGCATTGGGTTTTAGTGATGACAAACTTTTTCTTATCGTTGTTGATGGTAGACGACCCGGACACAGTAATGGGATGACGTTATATGAAATGGCAGATTTTTTTAGCGACATAGGCATCAAACATGCAATGAATTTTGATGGGGGGAGTTCATCCGCATTGTGGGCATTGGGAGATATTGTCAACAGACCCGCACACGATTATGAGCGTCCCATCTTTAACGTTGCTCTGATACGAGAAAAACAGTAATTCAGCCATGAAACCGCAATTCCTTATCCTCCCGTTACTCATTCTACTTGCATGTTCAAATAGGAATAACCCTCAAGGCGTAGCTGAAGATTTCGTCTATAATTACTACAAAAGCGCAAATCAAGAACTAGCTATCCAATTGTGTTCAGGATTAGCAACCGAAGTATTAGAGAAAGAAATAGCACGTCTCAAGGATATCCGAGGACCTAACGAACCTGTCAAAGAAATGCCAAATGTTACCTATAAGCAGATCGGCAAAGAGGCTTCAAATGAGGTAGAAGGGACAACTTATGTGTTATTCAACTATCAATTGATGATCAAGAACAGAGATGGAACGACAACACATAGAAAAAAAGTTGTGATTACAACAGAGAATATTGATGGATTTTGGAAGGTCGTCAATTTTGATGAGTATTAGTTACTAAATACCCATACACACCCATTGCCTGAAAAATACTTGACAGTCCTCCTTATATCTGTTATAATTCTATATGCAATCCCTTTTTAAATAAGGATTTTTGAACATGTTTGAGAGTTTATCTGACCGCTTGCAAAGTACCTTTAAGAAGATAAAAGGACAGGGTAAATTAACCGAGAAAAACATCTCTGATTCCCTGCGTGAGGTTCGTCGCGCCTTCTTAGAAGCAGACGTGAACTTTAAGGTCACCCGTGACTTTATTGAGAACATTAAGGTGCGCGCCCTTGGTCAGGAAGTGATGGGTAGTCTCACGCCAGAACTGCAGATTGCCAAAATCATAAAAGAAGAACTGACAGCACTGATGGGTTCTGAATCCAAGAAGATTCAGATGACCCAAGGCGGACCAACAGTTGTCATGTTAGCTGGTCTGCAAGGTGCTGGTAAAACAACAGTAGCCGCAAAATTAGCACTCAAATTTCGAAAAGATGGCCGCAACCCGATGCTCGTTGCGGCTGACGTTTATCGTCCGGCTGCTATAAAACAGCTACAAGTGTTAGGTGAACAAATTGATACACCGGTTTTTGCACTTGGAACTGATGTTTCACCTATTGCTATTGCTAAAAAATCCTTACAAGATGCAATGAAAAAAGGTTATGATTGTATCATTATTGACACTGCTGGACGTCTACACATAGATGAAACTTTAATGGAGGAATTACAGTCCATAAAGAACGCTGTTGATCCATCCGAAATTCTACTGGTTGTTGATGCAATGACAGGACAGGATGCTGTCAATGTCGCTGAGAATTTCAATGCAGATTTAAACATTAGCGGTGTAATCTTAACAAAAATGGATGGGGATGCTCGTGGTGGCGCAGCACTTTCAATTCGCTCTGTCACACAGAAGCCAATTAAGTTCATCGGCGTAGGTGAGAAGATTGATGCAGCATCACTTGAAGAATTCCACCCAGAACGCATGGCTTCGCGTATCATCGGACAAGGTGATTTCCAAACCTTGATGGAAAAAGCTGAAGCTGTTTTTAGTGAAGACCAAGCTCTCGAATTAGAACGTAAGTTAACTGAAAGAAAAGGATTAGACTTTAACGATTTCCTCACCCAACTTGAACAGATAAAAAACATGGGCCCCCTTGACCAATTACTAGACCTTATTCCATTTAAGGGGCAATTACCTTTCCAAGACTTCAGCCCAGATGAAAGCAATCTAAAATATGCAAAGGCGATGATACAATCCATGACACCCGCAGAACGAGAAAATCCATCAATATTGGATAGGAGTCGAAAATTGCGAATTTCTCAAGGTAGCGGAACTTCTGTCAATCAAGTAAATCAGTTAGTATCACAACTGCGAATGATGAATAGCATGCTAAATCAGCAGACACCATTTGGGATACCGCAAATCGGCAAGAAACTGACTATGAGTTCACGACCTAAACGAAAAGCAAGAAAACCGAGAAAAAAGAAAAGACGTAGGTAAACATAAAATAGGATAGCAAACCTAAGATTGAATATGACTAGGAGGTAATATTTGGCAGTTAGAATTAGATTACAACGACTCGGCAGAAAGAAACGGCCATTTTATAGGCTCGTTGCTGCCGATGCGCGTGCACAGCGAGATGGTGTCTTTTTAGAACGACTTGGACATTACAACCCACTTACGGAACCAGCAGATGTCGTTATTGACGAAGAAAAAG
>CAZURU010000262.1:0-3729 GCA_964623585.1 uncultured bacterium | reverse complement strand
GCTCAACCTACAGATACAGCCAAGAGATTGCTTTCACAAAAAGGCATCTGGAAGAAATTCACTTATGAAAAAATGGGTAAACCCTTACCTGAAGATGGAGATGTTGAAACCGTTGATATAACTGAAAACGAAGTACATGAACTTGATGAAGTTCGCCTCATTGAGGAGGCTTCCGTAGCAGAAGAAGAGTAGTTTTTCAAACTCAGAAATGTTTCCTAATAAATCAATACCCTCATACTTTAATGTCACAACTACTGATAGATGGTTATGTTCAAAGAACTGATTGAGTATATTGTAATTTCACTTGTTGACTATCCTGATGGCGTGGTTGTCCGAGAAGTAACGGGTGAGAAAGTCGTCATCGTTGAAGTGACTGTCTCTGAGGAAGATTTAGGAAAAATCATCGGTAGATACGGACGAACACTAAAGGCTATAAGAACCTTGTTGTATACCGCTGGCTTAAAAGCAGATAAGAAGGTAATCCTTGAACTTATTGAGGAACCGAAAGAAGAAGCATAGCGATTACAAGGTAAATTAACATGAAAGTGGATGTGCTTGCCCTCTTTCCAGACATTATTGAACCCGCTTTGCGGACAGGAATAATAAAACGTGTACAAGACCATGAAAAAATAAACATAAATCTCTATAACCTTCGCGATTGGGCCCCAGATAAACATAGTACAGTAGACGACTATCCTTACGGTGGCGGTGCTGGGATGATACTCAAACCTGAACCGATCTTTGCAGCTGTCGCAACGTTAAATCCCAATTCAGACGCACAAATAGTCTACTTGACTCCTCAAGGCACTCCGCTGTCTCAACCTCTCGTAGAAGCTCTGTCTTTGGAAACACATATTATTGTCTTGTGTGGAAGATACAAGGGGATAGATGAAAGGGTTAGAGATAAACTCGTTACGAAGGAAATATCAATAGGAGATTACATACTAAGCGGTGGTGAAATACCAGCACTTGTCTTGATAGATGCAATTGCCCGGGTTTTACCGGGGGCATTAGGAGACTATGAATCAGCACACGATGATTCATTTAGTAAAGACTTGCTGGATCATCCGCACTACACCCGACCCGCTGAATATGCAGGGATAAAAGTACCGGACGTGCTATTAACAGGACATCACGAAAACATAGAAAAATGGCGACATGCAGAAGCAATTAAGAGAACAGCACAACGTCGTCCTGATTTACTTGAGAACATTGAGTTAACAGATGCGGAAGCTGCAATCGTTGATAAAACAAAAGTAAATCAAAACTGAGTTATCAGCAAACGTATTCACAACATTATACCATTTCTAATTGACAAATTGTCATAAATAAACTGTAGGTCGGGTAGAGGAACGAAACCCGACACGTAACGATTGTGTCTAACATGTCGCCAGTTAATATTTTAATGACGCTTCGCTCAACCTGACCTACGAAATAATGCTACATAGTCATTTAAAGATGGTATTACATACTGAAAGGAGGAAGAGAAGATGAATTTGATAGAATCTGTAGAGAATCAACATCTGAAGCCTGATATTCCAGAGTTTGGACCGGGAGACGTTGTAAGAGTCAACACGCGTATCCGTGAAGGTCAAAAGGAACGGATACAGGCTTATGAAGGCACTGTCATAAGACGGGCACATGGTGGAACGCGTGAAACCTTTACTGTCAGAAGAGTCGCATTTGGTACGGGTAGCGAAAGAACATTTCCGTTACATTCGCCGAATATAGAGAGCATCAGTGTCGTCAGATACGGTGCTGTCCGACGTGCAAAGTTATACTATTTAAGAGACCGCACAGGAAGATCTGCACGAGTCAAGGAACGTAGAAGATAGTTCATGGATGCTTATGAGCGCGCATGTAGAGAAAATGGTTATAATATTATCGCTGGTATTGACGAAGCGGGTAGAGGTGCTTTAGCCGGTCCCGTTGTTGCCGCTGCTGTCATTCTGCCTGCAGATTGCCATATTACTGACATCAATGACTCTAAAAAACTCACATCCAACCAACGTGCACAGTTGTATGAAGACATAACTGACATCGCTATCTCTGTAGGTATCGGTACCATAGACAATGTGCAGATTGAACAACTAAATATTCTAAAAGCCTCACTTTGTGCGATGACGTTGGCAGTAGAAAAACTAAAAGTAAGACCCGACTATCTGCTCGTTGATGGGAACAGATACCCAGACATCAATATTGAAGGTGAGGCAATCACAAAGGGTGATAGTCTCAGTTGTTCCATTGCAGCAGCATCAATAATGGCAAAAGTCACACGCGACAGATTGATGATTGCGTTTGACAAAACATTTCCAAACTACGGGTTTAAAGATCATAAAGGTTATCCTACTAAACAGCACCGACAAGCGATTGCAGAACACGGGGTAACCGATATACATAGAAAAACCTTCAGACTGTTCTCTGAATAGGTTCAATTTCTCACGGGGTTATTCATTGCGGTTAATATGAGACAAACACATGCAACGGTCACTTCAAAACATAGCAAGAATCGGCGAAGCATTTGCAGCTGAGCATCTAAAGGCACAAGGTTATAAGATTCTCACACAAAACTACCGCTATAAACGTGGAGAAATAGACCTAATCGCAGAAAAAGAAAAGAGAATCGTTTTTGTTGAAGTCAAGACACGTCGTAATATAAAGTACGGTCTACCCCAGCATGCAGTAACACCCCAGAAGCAACGACAGATCTCAAAAATCGCATTAGCCTATCTACAATCACAGAATTTACTGGACACTCCGTGTCGTTTTGATGTCATTGCAATTTACTTGTCACCGCAACTGAAATTAGCAAAACTTGTGCAAATTGAAAGTGCCTTTGATTTTGTGTGTTAAAACCTAATATGCTGTCTACCCGACCTACAAAAGAAGACTTGAAAAAGTACTATGCAAGCTATAATACTATGCGGTGGTTTATCTACCAGACTTGGTAAAACAACAGAAAAACTACCGAAGATACTCCTAAGAATCGGGACACGAACAGTCTTAGAATGGCAGCTATCACTCTTAGCCGAAGCAGGTGTTACAGATGTCGTCCTTGCAACCGGACATCTCCATGATGTATTATATGAACAAGTAGGGGAAATGTACGATGGGTTAAAGATTAGATATGCAAGAGAGGAAGAAAGACTTGGTACGGGTGGTGCAATCAAAAATGCTCTAAGGTTTGTTGATGATTTCCCACTGTTTGTTCTACACGGTGACATATTGTTGAAAGGTATATCTTTACGAGACATGTTGACCGAACTTCGTCCTGAAATGGATGGATTACTACTCGGAGTCTATGTGCCTGACCTGACCTCTTATGGTGAAATAGTCGCTGATTCAGAGTGGCACATCACTGCTTTTAAGGAGAAGCAGCAGGAATCAAGACCTGGTATAGCAAATGCAGCAGTCTTTTTGTTCAATCGTTCAATCACGAATTACTTTCCACAGAAAAAGGTTTTCTCGATTGAAAGAGAGGTATTTCCTTACGCAAAAGACCTCTATGTTCACAAGGTAACTACAGAATGGATTGACATCGGTGTTCCAGAACGTTTAGAATATGCAAGGAAGTATTTTACAGAATAGTTAACTGGTAACGAAAAACATCATATTTATCGTAAGTCTACATATATTGGAGTCACTTATGCCAATTTTTAGTAAAGAAGACTTAGAACCTACACTCCGCATTTATGGATCTGGAAAATATATATTTTTGACTTCTTTACC
>CAZURU010000261.1:0-7729 GCA_964623585.1 uncultured bacterium | reverse complement strand
AAGTCACGCTATATCTGATATAATCTAATCTTATTTCGACAACTGAATGCCTCTGGTATAATTATACAGTAGTCGAACAATTCATTTCTTGAAATTATTGGGTAATTCTGATAATCTATAATTCAACACAACCAGTACTTGTGGAGATATTTAATGTATGATATTCAATCCACTTTAACCGAAGAAGAAAAGTGGTATTTTGACTTACACGGATTTCTCATCTTGCGGAATGTAATTCCTAAAGACGAGATTGAGGAGATGTTGAAGGTTCTCCAGCACTGGCTTACAATTGATGAATCTGACATCCCTCCGCCGTTGCAACGTGGCAGAACTAGTAGATAGTCCATTCAAATTATTCGGGTAAAGTCGCGATTCGGAGATCGCTCCTACCGATGGGTTGCTTATCGTAGGAGGGAACTCCGCAAGCCGACTATTACTTATACCCACAAGTTTAGTCTGGACAGTCCACTAGAACCGTGCAAAACACATATAGGACATATCCAATATAGACATCGCTTGTTTCAAGACTTCGCGATGAACCCAGACATTATGCGGGTTTTAAGTGGGTTAATGATGAATGCCCCGCGTCTATTTCAACGAAGCAGGCAATGGAGGGTATATTTTTGATGAACATCGTGATAAGATTTCGGAAGAACATTATGAACTGGAATCGTTTTCAAAAGAGGTGAAAACAGCAGTTCGACGTATTTTACCACATGGAGGTGAAGAATGAAACTAAAGGATCAAGTGTGTATTATAACAGGGGGTGGCAGCGGGATTGGTCTTGATGCTGCTATCAAAATGACACAAGAGGGGGCAACAGTTGTTATTGTTGGCAGGACAGTATCAAAGTTAATTGTCGCTAAATCTGAAATAGAAGCAATGGGCGGTACAGTAGTGAGTTGCGTACTTGATGTAGCAGACTATGATGCAGTCCAACAGATGGTCAGTGATATAGTTGAGGAATTCGGACGAATTGATGTGCTTGTGAATAATGCTGGACACAGTTCCCACAATCGTAGACTACTCAATACAACACCAGAAGAAACACGTTCAGTTGTTGACTCAAATCTAATCGGAACATTCTTCTGTACACAAGCGGTTGTACCGACAATGCTGAAAGCGAAAACCGGAACGATTATCAACATCTCATCGCTTGCTGCGGTTACCCCCGGTCCTTTCAGCGGATTTGCTTATGGTGCAGCGAAGGCGGGCGTAATCAATTTCACCGAGTTTCTCAACAATGATTTACGGAATACAGGTATCAGAGCAAGCGTTGTAATTCCTGGAGAAGTTGCAACCCCCATTCTGGATAAACGTCCTATTCCGCCTGATGCTGATGCACGCGGCATGATGGTAGATGTAGCAGAAACGTCAGAAGCGATTCTCCTTATTGCCACACTACCGCCACGGAGTAACATACCCGAATTGGTTATCCGTCCGACAATGCATCGTGACATGACAGGTGAAGTCGTAGAATTGAACAATTGATGGATAAAATAAATGCAAGAAGAACTTCGTCTCTTCATTGTTAAATCTTGGGCAATCAACATAGTGTGGAAAAATGTTCCTAAAGAGAGTTGGCGTGTTCCCTAACTTGCTGATGCTAAGTTTTTAAAATAAACAGAATCAGACTCAAAAAACCATCACTCACATCTGATTACCCTATTGCTACTCCCACCTGAAGATTGAAACAGAAAACGCCTCCTCGGATGGCATCAGGATAGTGGAAGATTGATAGATTACTTCCGGTAAATAGTTGTTTGGGGATAGTAGCGCCCCCACGCGAACCAATAGATATTGACCGCAGCTATCCTCTCTAAACTCACGTCAATGTTTTTACTGAATTTGAGTTTACCAGTAATCAGATTCCAGTGCCTTCCCGGGCCGTCTTCTACGATATATTCGCCTTTGGGTATAAAAGTTTCTACTTCTCCGCCTACTGTGCGATTATAGACTGCAGTGGCAAACGTTTCTTTGTCGTGAAAGATTAACAACGGTACCCCGTTAATTGTGTCGTGAATTAGAGACCTATCTGAAAATGCTGTGAGAGGATAGGCGTGATACTGAATCTTTCCATCCTCATCTGCGACCTGTATACCGATCACGAGAGACTTATTTGATAATCTTTTGTCGGTGTATTTTGTTCCACTCACACCCGTTTTTTGACTTTTATGATAGCTTTGATATGAGTCTTGACTTAGGCTTTCTACCATTTGCCCCCTGAAATTAACCGAAAGTACTTTTGTATCAGGATAGTTCTTTTTCCATGCTTTCCATGCGATTTGTGGCATAGAAACAAGCGGTTTCAATTTCTTTCCTTTGAGTTTTCCCTGAATCGCTTCTCCAGTGATATGCGACCAGAGGGATCGGGTTTGATGGTCATACATCAACAACGCATCGCGCCATAGTTTTCCGCTGACACCGAAGGTATAGGTCTTACCATCAAGTTCTCGACTATACACGATAGCCGTGTTGCAGAGTGGTCACCATGTGGTAGCGATTTTTTTGTCACTGACAACATCGTTCACGATCTCGTGACCGTTCAGCAGATAGAGTGAATAGGCGTGGCTTTCGTCATTGAAGGTTACTCCGATGACAGGTGCATCATCATCTAACTTTGCTGTAATGGCAGATACAAATTGCGGTTTGGTGATGGCAGGGATTGCGTCAAAGGACAGTATGGTTTGGATTGGGTCTTTTTTGTAATCTGCGGCAGTTGCACTGAGGGTTGTTATTAGTAATAATGTAAGGATAAGTGTGTAGTGTTTCATGATGTTTTTCCTTGTTTTTCTTGCCTAAATATTTTATAATATGCTTATCTATTTGATTGGAATTATACCGCAAAAAACGTAAGAAAACAACACAAAATCGTAGGACACAATGGAACCACCGAAAGTATTTATTTCGTATTCTCATGATTCTGATAAACATAAAGAGTGGGTATTAAAACTCAGCTGTAGACTTCGTGAAAACGGGGTTGACGTAATCCTTGATCAGTGGGATTTGGGGGCAGGAGATGATCTAACATTATTCATGGAAATAGGAGTTAGGGATTCTGTTCGGGTACTTGTTATATGCACAGACACCTATGTGAGAAAAGCAAATGCTGGTGTGGGTGGCGTAGGGTATGAAAGACTTATTGTTACTGCTCAGCTCACCCGAGATTTGGGAACGAAAAAATTTATTCCTATAATTCGTCAATCTTCAAATGATGAGAAGACACCAACTTTTTTAGAAACGAGAGTCTATATTGATTTCACAGATGACGAAAAATTTGACGAGAAACTGAAAGAATTGCTTCATAAAATCCATGAAGTTCCAATTACACATAAACCGCCTTTGGGAAAAAATCCACTACTTAGCCAAACCAGGGAATCTGAAGTACTAAGTCATAACCTTCCCAAAATTCCTGACAAGATTGAATCGGTTGCCGATGCTCATGAGTCTGCATTTGAGATCGCAAGAGCAGATGATATCATGGGTTGGTCACGACTTATTAGACGAACTCGCTCAAATGCCTTCGAGTCATTGGTAAAGTGGCGACAAGAGGAATTGGATGGACAAAAACCAGAAAGCACAGAGCAACGCCATGAAGCAATAGATGATGCACTTGATTTTGTTGCTCCTTTAATTTCTGTTGCACTTGTGGGAATAGAATCCCGTAATGAGCAATTCAACGACCAAAAATCTTTGCTTGACGATCTGCTAAGTATACAAAGTATGGAAGGTTGGAACCGTACTGGTTTAGGGTATTGGATTGAGATTCCTTATGTTCTCGGATACGTCTACCATAGTTTGCATGGGAGTCTTTGTCTTCAGACGAATCAGTTAGAACTCGCCTTTAGTTTGTCACGGACAAAATTTCCTTTAACAATGGATTCACCATATAAAAGGAGTTTATGGGAATACGGTCAACTCATGGGTTATTGTGAATCGCTTGGAAGTAAACGTATAGAAAGTTGGAAATATTTGGCTAACGCTCATGAAAGATGGGAATGGTTATCATTTATATTTTCAGATGACACAGAGTATCGGACTTCACTTGTTGCATACTATATGGCATTGAGTATGCATGAATTAGCAGCAAAATTAGCTGCTGGAAAAGAGATTGTATCAAATCCATCTAATATATTTCATGTTCACGTTCCCTTTGATTTTCTAACTGAGAAATACGAAATAAAACAGCGTGCAACTTCACTTCTACTTCATGATTCGACACTACCGGAACTATGGACAAGTTTAGGTATTACAAAAGATCAGATGAGAGATTCTTGGGAAGCTTGGGGTGAACTGCATCAAAATATATCCTTGCGTACTAATCAAGGACACGGTTTTCTTGAATCTTTTGGTAAAAGTCCTCCGCAATATTTGAACTTTTTTGACGCACTGTAATTCTACTATCTAAAGCGTTTCTGCAAAAAAGTAAGTCTACCAGAAAACACTATTACACCTCCTCCGCAGAAGTAACAACCTTATAATCAACATCAAGTGCATCGCTGAAATGCCGCTTACCACAACTTATTTTCCGTTCTTCACGATGTCTGAGTTCCTCTGAGTCCGTTGTGCTTTTCGTTTCTCTGACCAGATAGAGTTTTTCCTTACCTATAGGTTCCCCGTGTGCATCACGTTCCTCTTTGACAATCGCCCAATCTGGATTGTAGTTTCCTATCGGAGTTGGAACGGTGAAGAAAGCAGGAAGTTTAAGGTAAAGGACAATGTCATCCCGTCTCTCTAATCCTTCAACAAACTCTTTTTCAACGTTCGAATCCCAAATCACGTGATCGTAAATGGAACGTGACGCGGGTACCATGCAGTCTTTCCAACTTTCCAATTCACAGTCGAATTGGCGCATCTCGTACGCTTCACCAATTTTTTCATACTTTATGCCATCAATCAGTTGATGGACAATTTTCTGTCTGATTTTGTCTACCACAACCTTAGCAAATTCGGGTGGATTGTCTAAAGCAGCTTGTTGATTCTTGGTACGCTTGAGAATTTCCAGGATGGTTCGACGTGTTAGTTTAAGTGTTGGTGTTGTATGTGCTAAACGATGCTCAATTGATGTCAAGATGTTTACTCGACCTGACAAACGCCATGCAAAACTACTGTCTGCAAGATGTTTATAATCAAACTTGTTTTCTTCATTGATACTCACTCTACCCTTGCTAATTTTAATTTGGGGAAGTTGGATGTTAGTAGTATCTAATGTTTCCACAACTTCTTTAATCAGTTTTTCTGTGTCAATCTGCACTTTGTATCGCGTTTTATGTTTTATACGATTCCAAAGTGCATTAAATTCTGGTGTGAGTGTCATCGCTTTTTTTAGTTTTGCCACACTTCGCTTCCTTGCATCCTTCGGTTTAGGCATACTGTCGCCGGTTCCAAACTCATCCTGAACTTCGGTTTGAAGTTGCCGAACATAATTGGTGTAACTCTCATTAGCCACTACAGTAAGCACGTTTATTTTTTCATCATGCACACGTTTCCCCTCTTGATTAACAGCGAGACGTACACCACGGCCAATTTCCTGTCGTTTTTTCATCTCAGAAACTGTCTGGTTTAGCGTGCAAATCTGAAAGACATTCGGACTATCCCACCCTTCACGGAGAGCAGAATGCGAAAAAATAAAACATTTCTTTTCATCAAAAGACAACAAACGTTCTTTGTCCTTCATAATCAGTTGATATGCGTCCCTATCACTTTCTGCATCACCTGTTTTGCTGTCTTCGTAAACAATTTCTCCTGTCTTTTTTCGACTTTGAGCAAAATAAGCAGCTCTGACTTCCTCGGGTTGTGTTTCACCCCATTCTGAGTACCTATCTTCTTGTTTTAGCTCATTAAAGCATTTGTCAAAGAATTGACGGATAATAGGGTCTTTCCCTGCATAGTTGTCTACCTTATCAATAAAGAAAAGTGACAACACCTTAAGATTGGCATCTTTGAGGCGTTTCTGCTTCTGAAAATGCTCCTCTATCGTATAGCGGATTTGTGTCTCAAAAATTGCTGTTTTGTCGGCACCATGTATGTCACCCTTCTTTAAGACCACGTTATTGTCAAAATGTACTTCGTCCCAACCCAAGTCAATTGTTCGAATTCGGTAGCCTTCATATTGGGGTAGATTTGTCTTTTCCTTTAAGTCATCGCCTTGTTTAAATGTGAGTGTTGTCGGTTTTACCGTACCAGTTTTCATCAGTTTATGTACTACAAGTTTTGCAGTCACGCGTGTTTTTTGACTTTGAATACTCTGGACTTGAACATAGGCAAGGTTTGTATTTGCGCTCTCTTCAACACCTGCAACTTCTATCCTTTTTACTAAACCCTCACGATAAGCGTCATAGGGTGTTAAACAGTAGACTCGATTGTGAGGATTCTTATGTGTCGCACTATATCTCAATGCAAACAGTGGAGAAAGACTTGATAGTGCTTCAACGCTTTGTTTGCTTTCCATCTTTTGAGGTTCATCCAATATCAAAATGGGACGAGTAGCTCGAACGAAATTAATGGGAATATCACCAGGTAATTGATCATTCCATTTGTTTATTTTATTTGACTGTTTCTTAAAAGAATCAATCGTTATTACTAATATCTCTACACTATCAGATAGTGCAAATTGACGGACTTGTGATAACTTTTTCGAATCATAGACATAGTAACGATACGGGATGTTGTCATATAATTCTCTAAAATGCGATTCTGTCATTTCAAGCGTTTTTAGCACACCCTCTCGAATTGCAACAGAAGGCACTACGACAATAAATTTTAGCATACCGTAGTTTTGAAAGAGTTCCAGTATTGTACGTAGGTAGATGTAGGTTTTGCCAGTCCCCGTTTCCATCTCCACGGAAAAATTCGGAAATCCGTTTGTGGAAAACTCCCCCGTCTCTATTCCGTTTACCTCTTGAATCTCTTTTAGATGAACACTAATTTGATCGGAATCTAAATCGAGGTAGTTAGGTATAGTTGTAAAGTTAGATTCCCCGCTGAATTGTAAGGTTCTTGGAGCGGGAATCTGTCCTTCGAATAATTGAACAACGGCATCAATTGCCTCGCGTTGATAATCTTGGTTAGCGTCAAATTCAAATTTCATTTTTTCCTTTGTCGTAGTTTGCAAGTCAAACTTGCTATAAAAAGTCAGATCGTTTTAAGACGGCATTGCAAAGCAAGGTTCGCAGCAAGCGTATCATCTAACGCAATATCACGACAGATAAACACAGATTTTTTTGATAACTCCAAACGTTCTATATCCGTTTCTGTTAATTGTTCATCTAAACAGACATAGAATAATTGTGTCTCATTAGGCGCAGTAATGCAAAAAACGGTGTTTGTTGTAAGCTCTTTAACCTGTTGAATTGCACTGTTCAGTGGGTATCCTTCCTTAAGTGCAATTTCATAGAGAACGTCTTCTGCAAGCCACCCTTCTCGGAGTGGATCAAGGGAATCTTCTAAACCACTGAAAAGAATTGGTGAGTCATCTGTTTGAGAAATATCTTCTGTTTTATAATTGGAGGGTGAAAGTTTAAAAACGCGAAACCCAGGCGATTTGGAGAAATTCTGACAGACACGTCGAATCCTTTCTTTGCCAATCTCATCGATAGTCTCAAAACCTGCTTTACGTCCTGCAGATTTTTCAGGTGTAGGTTCGGGGAGCTGAACCATGATGTATTGCCGATTACCCAGGGTTTTTTAGTTTTAGAAAACATCGGTTATCAAGTTAACTGCGAGTTTA
>CAZURU010000260.1:0-7737 GCA_964623585.1 uncultured bacterium | reverse complement strand
TAAAAACGTGGTTGAGGAGATGATTCAGAATGACAAGAGAAAGAACTGTCTAGCTGCCCAAGCGTAAACGAGGCAGGAAACTCACAGTCCGACAGATTAAACGTGCAGTCAGAAATATTTACAAGTAAGGAGAATTAATGCTCTCACTATCACAAAGAAGTCAAAACGTTACACCGTCATCAACATTAGCCATCACAGCGAAAATCAACGCAATGATCGCTGACGGTGAAGATGTTGTCAAATTCGGGGCAGGAGAACCCGATTTTGATACACCCGACTATATCAAAGCTGCCGCAGTTGAAGCACTTGATAACGGTTTTACGAAATACACTCCGGTTCCCGGTATCCCTGAACTCAAAGACGCAATCGTAGATAAATTCAAGAACGATAACGGACTGAGTTATACACCCTCTCAAGTCATCGTCTCTTGCGGAGCGAAGCATACACTTTATAACATCATGCAAGCGATCTGCGATCCGGGTGATGAGGTGATTTTCGCAGCACCGTATTGGGTGAGTTATCCGCAACAGATAAAATTAGCAGGCGCAATCCCACACGTCATTGAGACGACTGCTGATCAGAACTTCTGTATGAAACCTCAACAAGTAGAAGCTGCTATTAACGCAAAGACGAAAGCAATTCTCATCAATAGTCCAAGCAATCCAACAGGAACAACATATTCCGTTGAGGACCTCAAACAGATAGCAGTGCTTGCAGTTGAGCATCAAGTTTATCTCATCTCCGATGAAATCTATGAAGCACTGCTCTATGATGGGGCAACACATCAAAGTCCAGCTGAATTCAATGATGAAACAAAAGCATTGACCTTTGTCGTCAACGGTGTTTCCAAAGCCTACTCTATGACTGGATGGCGAATAGGGTACACCGCAGGTCCGGAAGATGCAATTTCAGCGATGTCTCGTATCCAATCACACAGCACATCAAATCCGACTTCAATCGCACAGAAGGCTGCAGTGGCTGCACTCAATGAACCCCAAGATGCAGTTGAAGAGATGCGTAAAGCTTTTGAGGAACGACGTAATGTTATCTGTCAACGTTTTGATGACATTGATGGTGTGTCCTACATTAAGCCGCAAGGTGCGTTCTATATCTTCCCAGATTTTTCAGCACACTACGGCAGAACACTTGATGGTAAGAAGATTGAAGGCTCGATGGACATCACCGACTATCTCCTGAGTTCTGCTGGTGTTGGTGTCGTACCGGGTGATGGATTCGGCGCGGATAAGAATCTACGTCTCTCTTTTGCGACATCATTGACAGAGATACATCGTGGGCTGGATCGGATTAAGAAGGCGTTGCAATAGGGTTCTCTTCCTTGGAAGCGTATTTTGGCCACCCAAAGTGACGCGTCCTTTTTGACAACTTCTTCATAATGTGGTAACTTAACGTGAGATATATTTAAAAATTTTGAATAAAGAAGCCGACCTTGAGACTTAAAACGTGCGATTTGGCGTGTACTGTAACATAACCTGTTAGGTTGTGCAGCCTAATTTCCTATTCACACGCGATGGGTGTACCTGCCTGCTGGCAAGGCGGGGAATGCCTAAAGACAAATGCGCCAAATCTTCGGATAGGTTGCGCTACAAAAAATCGCTTACACTGAGATTACGTTAATTTAGGTTATAATTGTTGAATGAATAAACAACATGAAAGGACTTTAAATGCTATTTTCAGAACACCTATTCCGAAAACGTTGGAATGGCGTAAAATAGAGTCTCTCTTGATAGCATGTAGAGCAGAAACCATTGAAGGAAAAGGATCAAGGGTAAGGTTTGATTTGAATGATGTTACAGCAACGTTTCACCGTCCACACAATCGAAAAGAAGCACGCCCCTACCAAGTGAAAGACGTGCGGCGTTTTCTTGAGGAGGCAGGAATAATTCCATGAAGTACAAGGGGTATAATGCACTTATTGAGTACAGCGAAGAAGATAATTGTCTTGTTGGGCATATTGCAGGAATCACCCATATCATCGGTTTTCACGCCGACACTGTTCTTGAACTTCAAAAGGCTTTTGAAGAAGCTGTAGAAGATTATCTGGAAACATGCCAAAGACTAAATAAGCCACCACAAAAACCATATTCCGGAAATTTAAAGTTGCGAATTCCCCCGGACATCCACGTGGCCATTGCAAGAGCCGCTGAAGCAAGTGGAAAAGATATTGACAAGTGGGCAACAGATACTTTCAGTCATGCTTTAGGGAAAAACCTGCAAACTGGCATAGGACAGCATCCAGATTTAAATAAAAGGTAGAAGTTAGCGGCTTGAAGGTGTCAGAACAAACGGCATACCAATAAGTTAGACACAAAACAGATTCTCATCTTTAAACGGATGCCTATAAGTTCTGTAAAGTGTAGATGAATTATGATGTCATCGGTGTGCATCTTTTAATTTTCATTGGTTCACACATTTACGTTTCGGAACATGACGGTTGACCACATCGTGCCACAATCGCAAGGCGGCACCGACCATGAAGATAACTTGCAACTTCTCTGTGGTGCATGCAACTCTACTAAAGGGCAAGGCACACAAGCGGAGTTGATTTCTCGGTTGAAGGCACAAGGCGTTTTACACTAATCGCATCGCACATTGTAGGAGGGATTTGTAATCCCGATTTTATGCGGTTTTTAATAATATCAGCGTTTGTCCTCGCGCAATTCATTGCGCCTCTTACATCGATTGTCTGAATCGCAGATTTACACAGATTACACTGATTACGCGGATTTTAAGAGTATTATATCAGAAAATTTCACAGTTTAGAGGTTCAACGATTTTTATGAGAGACGGGATTGTTCAAATCAACGCAAGACCAATTAGGCATGCATTTCTTGTAGATCCAACAAAAGACATGTCTTTATTTTTTGAATCCGACACCAATGTTCGTGCTTCAAAAAATAATTTAGTCCGTTTAGTCCATGAACCAGAATACCATTATCAAAACAAACCTGGTGATGAAGTTAAGTGGGCTTACCGAACAGTAGGGGCGTTTGACTCGCCTAATAAATCTGCAGGTACTTACACTGTGCTTCTACTCCTGCGATTTTTTTCTGACCGTCAAATGTTGAACGGCTCAATAACACCAATTATGAGTTTCAACCTGAAAAAGCAAAATGCTGCTGATAAAGATGAAGAAAAAATAGATGGAAAGGAAGTTGATCTCGCTTTGTTTTTTCAAATGCTTGAAAGAGATAATATTGAGACAATATTTGCTGAATGTAAAACGTCTAGGAGTTTTACAAAAAAGGAATTTGAGAAGATGGAGATAATAGGTAAAAAATTCACTAACTCTGTTCTTGCTTTTGCAAAGTTAAGTAATTTAAAAGCGAGGGAAAAACAATATATTTCGGACTTAGTCCGCCGTTCTGATAATCCGATTTTGGTTCTCACAGGAGAAGATCTTTTAAGACAAAGCTTAGATGAGGAACATTACTTGAAAGGATATGCAGATTTTTATGAACTGTGTCGTAGAACATGGTATAAACACTTAGAAGTTGAATAGAATCTAACGTTTACCTCGAAAATTTTTCCGTTACTTATTCCTCATATGCTGCTTAAACTTCATCAAAGCACACCTATGAACATAAAAAAAGGAGATACTATCGTGACACAACCTAATCTTGTCTTCGTTATCACCGACGACCAAGGCTACGGTGATTTGGGATGCACCGGAAACCCAGTCATCAACACGCCGAACCTTGACGCACTTGCAGGAGAGAGCGTGCAGCTGCGGAACTTGCATGTCGGTCCTACTTGTTCCCCAACACGCGCTGGCATCATGACAGGACGCTATTGCAATTCTACAGGTGTTTGGCATACCATCGGTGGCAGATCACTCCTCCGTAGTGATGAAGTCACGATGGCAGATATCTTCAGACGCAACGGCTACAAAACGGGCATGTTCGGTAAATGGCATCTTGGTGATAATTATCCTTTCCGTCCACACGACAGAGGTTTTGAAGAAGCACTCTATCACGGCGGAGGCGGGATCAGTCAAACCCCAGATTATTGGGGAAACGATTACTTTGACGACACATATTTTAGTAACGGTTCCGAACAACCCTTTGAGGGTTACTGTACAGATGTATGGTTTCAAGAAGGGATGAAGTTTATTGAACGCAATAAGAATCGTCCATTCTTCTGCTATATTCCAACCAATGCACCGCACGGTCCCTTCCGTGTTCCCGATGCCTATAGCGAAGTCTATAAGAGAAAAGGGGAACCTGAAGCACGCGCTTGCTTCTACGGTATGATAACCAATATAGATGATAACATGGCACGGATGCGGCATCATCTCAAAGTGCTTGGACTTGAAGAAAACACTATCCTTATTTTCATGACAGATAACGGTTCAGCTGCAGGCAGCGACTTAGATGGACAACAGTATGTTAAGTCAGGTTACAATGCCGGGATGCGAGGCAAAAAAGGATCTCCTTATGAAGGAGGTCATCGTGTACCGCTCTTTATGCATTGGCCAAGCGGGGGTTTTTCAGAGAAAAAAGAGGTAGATGAACTCACCGCAAACATTGATTTACTACCGACTCTGATAGACCTTTGTGATTTAGAAGTATCAGATGCTTCCAGATTCCACGGAAAAAGCATCACACCCTTATTACATGACAAATTGGTAGAGTGGGAGGATCGCGTCGTCGTCACAGATTCACAACGTATTGAAAATCCTGTTAAGTGGAGACAAAGTGCAACGATGTCACAAAGATGGCGACTCATCAATGGGGAAGAACTTTATGATATCCAAGCAGACCCTGAACAGCGAGAAGACATCGCTGCTGATCATCCAGATGTCGTCTCTGAACTTCGTGAACATTATGAAGAATGGTGGACGTTAGTATCCGAAAGGTTTGACGAAGAATGTCCGGTGGTAATCGGTACACAGCATGAACAACTCGCTTGTATTACAACTCATGATTGGCACGGCAGCGGAAATGCCTGGAACCAAGGCTCCATCCGCAACGGCATGCCGTGTAACGGGTATTGGGCAATTGAAATACCGGAAGATGGTGAATACAGTTTTGAGTTACGGAGGTGGCCCCGAGAGGAAAACAGAGCCATCACGGAAGGCATCCCTGGTGAGAAAATTGACCTATATAACGGTGGAAAGGCATTAGATCTGAAAACCGCACAAATCCGTATTGCTGACCAGACCGCATCACAAGCAATAAAACCTGATGCAGTCGGTGTAACTTTTACGTTCAATCTCAAAGCAGGACAGACACGACTCCACACAGAATTCTCAGATGAATCAGGTGAATTGACACTCGGTGCCTATTATGTCTATATCAAGCGCGTGGTATAAAGGGCATTGTTGCGGTTCTTAGGATAACACGATCCTCTGTCCAATTGTCACGATACCATGTACATGCTTCGAATGTATCGTTAAGGGAATTCATACGTTGTTTCAGTAATCCACGAAGTTCATTTAAAACACCTTGTGATGTTGATATATCAATCAGATTGCGGTTCTGAAATGGATCGGCAATATTATCATATAGTTTTTCGCTGCCATCGGGACGGTGAACAGCGTAGGTATACTGTTTCGTTCTGAGTGCACGCCATTCATAACCATCTTCCCACTGAGCAGTGCATCCCATCCCTTGCATGAATGCTGCCGCAGGCCCCTCAAAAGCTGAATCAAACGCTGCAGGACTCAGATCCGAACCCTCTACATCTTTAGGAATCGGTAGATCCATCATTGAAAGCAGTGTTGGCATAATGTCAGGTGTATTTAGACAGACATCAGCATTATGTCCTTTTGGGATTTGCTCTGACCATCTCATCAGAAATGGAATTCGTACTGCCTCTTCATAGAAGATGTTCTTTGCTTTACGTCCCTGAGCACCAAACATTTCACCGTGATCAGAAGTGAATACGAAGATTGTGTCCTCTCCCAACCCAAGCTCATCAATAGCAGCGAGTAATCTACCAACATTCCAATCCAAGTTAGCTGTCATAGCATAATAGACCCGCATCCATTCGGGAAGTTTAGTCCGTTGTTCATCGGACATCATTGCCCAGGCATCCCCATACGAGTCATTTTCTTCACGATAGTTTTGTGGTAATGGAAAATCAACCTCTTGGAACATCTCGTAGTATTCATCCGGAACGTTGTTCTGTGTCCACGGGTCATGTGGCGTGCCGATGGATAGGAACAGCGCAAATGGATCATCGGTGATTGATGCTCGTTTAAGGTAGTCTATCGCCAAATCCGTCTGTCCATCCGGTTCATAGCCGGGAATTGTTATCCTTTCTGGACTGTCTTGATGATAGTATGTGTCAAAATAGGTGTGATGAAAATTATACGCAGACCATTCTCCATCAAAACCGAGTCGATGGGGTCCCGGTGGAACATAAGAATTCTGGGAATCATGGTGTCGTCCCAACTGATTTGCCCACAGATGCCATTTTCCGATATAACTCGTCTGATAACCGTTACGATGAAGAACATGTCCGATACAGTCGTGGTTAGGATTTATTCGGAGTTCATTGATTGCCATACCTGTGCTGCTTGCGTATTTACCAGTGAAAAGGGATGCACGATACGGTGCACACATTGGACTACCTGATACTGCATTACAGAAATTCGCGCCTTCTGTTGCCAGCATATCAATATTTGGTGTTATTGCCCTTTCATCGCCAGCAAAACCGCAAGATTGATAGCGAAGTTGATCAGCGAAGACATAGACGAGATTCGGTTTTCTACCTTTTGATACCATGTTTATATGTCCTATTCTTAAAGAATTAGAATGTTCTCTTTGACGCCATTGACCTTTCGTAACTCTTTCTATTAGGATGCGTGCTTTTTGACTTTCGCGAACCTGTTTCTCAAGAGGATTCCATCAAACTGTTCTCGGTTTTTTCCACCTGTCATCTCAACCAATGTTGCCGTCAAATCAACAAGTGAAACAACTTCATCAAATCGTTTACCAGCGGACAACTTATCTGGAAACATGATCTGTAGTGGCACCCGAGAGGACGCTTCATAAAAGTTTGATTTACGCCACATACCGTGTTCACCATTCATCTCACCGTGGTCACTCGTGTAGATGACAACGGTATTTCCTATCTGATCCGTCTCGACAAGCGTTTGAAGTAACCTTCCAATCTTTTCATCAAGATAGGTAATTAATCCATAGTACCCAGCGCGTGCACGTCGCACTAATTTATCAGGGAATTCAACACATCCAAAGGCCTCGTGCAAGTTGTTTAATATAGACTTTTTTGTAGCATACCATTCCATGCAAAAACTGTCAATTAGAAAACTGCCGCAGCACATTCATCTTGTGTTGTGTTTCTTTGTCCATCCTTCCACCCTTCCACTCTTCCATCCTTCCACCCTTCCATCCTTCCACCCTTCCACCCTTCCATCCTTCCACCCTTCCACCCTTCCACCCTTCCACTCTTCCAATCTTCCACTCTTCCATCCTTCCATCCTTCCAATCTTCCACTCTTCCAATCTTCCACTCTTCCAATCTTCCACTCTTCCACTCTTCCATCCTTCCACCCTTCCATCCTTCCACCCTTCCACCCTTCCATCCTTCCACCCTTCCACCCTTCCACCCTTCCACTCTTCCAATCTTCCACTCTTCCATCCTTCCATCCTTCCAATCTTCCACTCTTCCAATCTTCCACTCTTCCAATCTTCCACTCTTCCACTCTTCCATCCTTCCACCCTTCCATCCTTCCACCCTTCCACCCTTCCAT
>CAZURU010000259.1:332-7844 GCA_964623585.1 uncultured bacterium | reverse complement strand
ACGCGTATTCACCCAAGCGCATTTGGCGTTGATTTGGTAGGGACGATATGTTTATTGAAAAGCAATATATATATGAAGGTAGGATACTGTGAATCTGATAAAGAAATTTGTTTACATCATCACTGTATGTTTAAGTGTTAGTATTGTAACACAACTATCTGCATTTGAACAGATGAGAACATATACTGTCGCTGACGGTCTTGTTGGACCAATAGTACCCGTCATTTATCAAGATAGTAGAGGCGTATTATGGTTTGGATCTGATAGAGGTGGCGTCTCTCGCTATGATGGTAGTAATTTTGAAACTTTCGCGCAAGATGAGAATGTACTGCGCGGTAGAACAATTGCTATTACGGAGGACAAATGGGGACATATCCTGATTCTAAGCAAACACCCTTCAGAAGGAATTGGAGTTATTAGCAAATATAATGGAGAAACATTTGAATTCTTTGATAATGGAAACTGTATGACCGTTGACAACCAAGGGGATATTTGGGTCGGAAGTAACAATTCTATCACACGGTATACATCAACAAGTAGTCAAGAACCGTTGCAGGAATATAAGATCGCTATCGGTGATACTTCAGTAGCAAAGATAAATGTCATATTCCAGAGCAGAAATGGAACAATCTGGATCGCGGGAAATGATGCACAAGGTGTACTAATTATACAATTGAAGGGGGACTTGAATGTTTGGCAATCAGCACAATTATCACGAATTGAAAACTTACCTAATATACCAACTGACCGAACAATCCATGCAATCGCACAGGACGCTGATGATCACATCTGGTTTGGTGGACAGGCTTTACTCATGCGTTACAATGGAAACGTCTTTGAAGCAATCTTTAATGCTACCGATAGAACAAGAGCACAACCCGGAAAATCAGAACAGATTGATCTCTTGCCAAAAGGTGATTTATCGGTTAAAAATGATACACATGGAAGGATATGGTTTAGTGATAATTCACAATTAAGTTGGTGGGACGGAAACAAACTCAATCCTTTGAGACACTTAAATGCCGATACAAACCAAAACCGATACCTTAAGGCTGTTTTCAAAGTTGAGGATGCATGGAATAACCTTTGGTTTGCAAGTGAAACGGGAGCACACTTTTACGAGAATAGGTATTTTGAAGATAATGTAGAACCCTTCGAATTAGATACATCTATCAATGATGAAGCAGGCACACCACACAAAATCTACGGCGTTGATGATGGACTCGGAAGCGATAAAATCCAAACAATTTTTGAGGCGATGGATGGAAAAATATGGTTCGGGCATGACAACGGGGTGACTGTATATGAACCGCAACCCACTATAGTAAATCATACTTCACGCACTATCTTAGGAAGTAATAGTGTTAGAGGAATGTATACGGACCGCTCAGGAAATCTATGGCTTAACATACCAGGCGGCGTTGCACAGTTTATTCCTGAACAGGAAAAACTCAATCAGTTTCCATTATCAACAAACTTAATACCGGAAAATAGCAGCAACGATTCAAGTAGATATTCAAGAAAGCGAACTGAAATAATCAAAATAATTGAAGTAGACAACGACATTTGGTTCATAGATAAACCTTTTCTTGACCAGCTTGGAAACACACTCTACACGCTTTATCGATATAAAAACGGTACTTTTGAGGGTATGGGGATACAAATTCGACCAACCTATGGTCCAGGTGGTGAACCGATTGTTAACAGTGAATTGACACCAAAAGTAACCTCAAATCGCACGTCATGGGTCGCAATAGGTGGATTCTTGTGTAAACCTACAAATGCAGGATTGACCCTAATTGCGCCTGATGGTAGTACAAAAAGTCTCTATTTTGATAACTTCGCTATACTCAATCCGCCTACAACGGCAATAACTTCACTACATCTGGATACACAAAACCGATTATGGTGCTATTACGATACGGGTGAAGTCCGACGTTTTACAAATCTTGGCAACACGAATAGGCAATTACATACGGAACTCATCCAAATTAGTTCCGTTATACCTATACTCACCATAAATGAAAACAAATTCGTCAAATGGTTTTATAACATCATAAGTGGACAGTTGATGTACTGGGAGAACCTTGACAACGCAAGTACAATAAATGAACTTCCGGGTGTAGCAAGCGGAATCCCCCTTTACGCAATACATTCAACACCATCAAGTCAAGATAACCAACAGACCGATATTAATGAGCAAGAAAATGATCAGATAGAGACTATAACGTTTGTATTTCAGGATGGAATCAAGACTTTTCACGGAATAGAATTAATTAATACTGTCCCTATTGAGCTTCAACATGTCAAAGGTGTCCTGTTAACAGAAAGCGGGAACTTGTGGTTAGCAACTTCACAAGGTGCAGTGATGTATGATGGGGAAAATGCCACTACGTATACTGCAGAGGATGAATTCCTCGTTGACGATCTGAGAGATGTGCATGAAGACAATTGGGGAAATATATGGTTCGCCACCTGGGGCGGTGGAGTCGTCAGATACGATGGTGAATCCTTCCAATCCATTACAACAAAAGACGGTCTAATCCATAATAACGTCTCCGATATCCATGTAACTGATAACAAGGATATCTGGTTTGGCACTGAAGGAGGGGCAACACAATATCGCGCGAGCCTCGGTGCACTACCCTTCTGCCGTATAATCTCTGTTGATGCTGGTAAAACTTATCAAGAACAATTTGCAACAGAAACTGGAAAACGAACTTTCAGTCAGATAGACGAACTCTTACCTGCACGACAAAAAAATCTCACCATAAAGTTCCAAGGCATCAGTCCGCTGCGAGATGACGTCGAATATAAATTCAGATTGATAGGTATTAACAATAACGCATGGACGACAGTCTCCTCAGATATCAAACAGAACAATCAAACGACTTTCGGGGACACTGTCTGGCAAACTTATCAACCCCAGACAGAAGGGGAAACAAAAACACCTGATCAGATCCGTTATGAAGGACTAAAATCGGGGAAATACACGTTCTTGATAAAAGCATTTAGACAAGGATGGCCCTATACGCAACAACCCGCAGTCCTGAATTTTACCATCGATCAACCCCTCTGGAGTCGATGGCGTAACTATCTGCCAACCCTAATTCTTTTCGCCGCTGCTGGATCACTACTCTATAGATTGATAGTTAATCGAAGACAAACAGCACAACTCAGAGTAGAAATGCGTGAAAAAGAAGACGCTGAAATGGAACGCATCCGAGCAGAACTAAATGAAGCTCAGAATATACAGATGGGACTCCTCCCAACTGAACCACCACGCGCTGCAAGCTTTGATATCGCTGGAATGTCTTTACCCGCAACACAAGTCGGAGGTGACTTCTTCGATTATCTGACTGTGCAAAACGGACAAACCGCTATAGCTGTCGCCGACGCAGCTGGAAAAGGAATACGAGGTGCTATGAACGCTGTGTTGACCAATGGAATGCTGCATGAAGTCGCACGATTCAAGTCTGACGCAGATATTATACTCACAGACCTCAACGCGGGTTTAGCACCAAGAATGTATGGACCCAGCTTCATCGCGCTTAACTTAGCTATTCTCTATGAAGATGAAAAAAGAGTGGATTATGCAAACGGAGGACAACCCTATCCACTCATCAAAAGAGGAGATGCAATCATCGAAATTGAGAATAGCGATCTGCCACTCGGAAGTATGAAAAACATACAATACGAATCCGTCACTTTCGACCTACAAAATGGAGATTTTCTCATATTCCATACCGATGGTCTCATCGAAGCACTCAATGAAGAACAAGAAATGTATGGATCAGAACGACTGAATGAAATAACGGCAAATATACCTGTAAGTAGCAGCTCTGAAGAGGTCATACAGCACATCGTCAATGACGTGCAAGAATACGTTAAAGATGCAGAACAGTATGATGATCTAACAATTGTGGTACTTAAACTCGTCTCTAAATCTGAGTAGACACTCTAATAGATTTACCCCGGAGACATCCTATATGAACAGAAAAACTGATAAGCCAAACGTCCTTTTTATAATGTCTGACCAACATCGGTATGACTACGTAGAAACACATGAAAAAGCACCAGAAGCACTCAAGACACCAAACTTACGCAGACTAACAGAAATGGGAGTGAATTTTCCAAACTGTACTGTGAACGCACCTGTCTGCGCACCATCACGGATAGGTTTAGCATCCGGTATACAACCCTCTCGTTTAGGGTCATTAGGTAACGGGAGTTTCTATCCTACCGCAATACCTACATACTATCAACAATTGCGAGACCACGGTTATCGCGTTGGATGTGTTGGTAAACTTGATCTGGCAAAACCTGATGGCTATAACGGCCGCTACGGTGATCGTCCACGTGCATACGGATGGGGATTCACACATCCTGAAGAGTGTGAAGGAAAAATGCACGCAGGTAGATCACCAATACCCATCGGTCCTTACACAAATTACCTTCAAGAAAAAGGATTGTTAAGGAAATTTTATCAGGATTATAGAAACAGAAGATCATCTGGAGGTTGGATAAAGCACGGGTCTTACGACTCCGTGCTTGAAACAGAAGACTTTGAAGATACCTATATCGGTAGACGTTCAACCGAGTTTATTGAAAATATCCCTGATGATTTCCCATGGCACCTATTTGTCAGCTTCGTCGGTCCCCACGATCCTTTTGATCCGCCAACAGAATACGGAGACAAGTATCGCAATGCAGAAATGCCTGCTCCCATCATAGATAACATGGATGGAAAACCCGATTGGGTGAAAAAACGCACCGTTAATATCAGTCCTGAAGAGGTTAAAGTGACGCGTCAACAGTATTGTGCAGCAACTGAACTGATTGACAATCAAATTGGTAATATGCTGCGGGCACTGGAAGAACGCGGTATGCTTGACAATACCTATATCATCTATTCAAGTGACCACGGAGAAATGCTTGGAGACCATCGGCTCTACACAAAAAGTCTGGCTTATGAGGCATCGCTGCGCGTTCCGCTCATTGTAGCAGGACCGGGAATTGAAGGTAATCGTATCTCACACGAATTGGTAGAACTCATTGACATCAATCCCACTATTTGTGATTTGGTGGGAGTACCAGTTTTAGAGAATATTGACGGACAATCAATCGAACCAGTAGTGCGGGGAAAGACTAAAACCCATCGTTCAGAAACGGTCAGCAGATTAGGAAACTTCACTTGCATTCGGACACAGACACATAAACTCATAGAAAGTAGTGATGGATTCCTGGAACTGTACAACCTTGAAGACGATCCAGATGAATTGCATAATATCGCTGAGTCCGAAAAAGAACTTGTTGAAGAATTGACTTCTGTAATGAATAGGCGTTACGGTCCATCACTTGTATGAAACATTGAGAAACATGCAGATGGTTACAGGTGCTATATTAGCCGGCGGTAAGAGTCGGAGAATGGGAGTGAACAAAGCATTCCTCCGACTCGGTAACCGCACGCTTATTGAGCATGTTATTCACAGAATCCAACCCATCGCAGATGAAATCCTCATCATCACAAACTCCCCTGATGAATACAATCATCTTGGAATAGAGACAAAAGTCGATGTAATTCCAAATACAGGGACATTAGGCGGAATCCATTCTGCCTTGACCAATGCTACTAATGATACAGTCGTATGTGTTGGCTGCGATATCCCCTTTATAGATACAAACTTGCTACGATATCTTATCTCTGTGTTAGGAGAACATGACGCGGTAATACCCTACACTTGCAGCGTAACAGGACAGATAACCCTGCAAACCCTTTGTGCTGTATATTCAAAACGTTGCTTACCAATCATTGAAAAGATGCTCAACGCTGCTGAATACCGAGTACATGCTCTAAAATCGCACGCCAATGTCAATTTAATCATACCAGAAACTTGGAAAAAAATTGACCCTGGTGGATATTCATTCCTCAACATTAACACACCAGCTGATTTTGAGATAGCACAGACTCTTTATGATACTTTATGCAGGAAGACTGCTTAGATTTTCTTGATGCGCGTCAATTTGATGAGACTAAACGATGCTGCTAAAGCGCGTCTTGGTAAGGGAATATAAAAACGCAGACATTTCATTGTAGCATTGCCATATTATACACTTTTGCGTTTAAAGCGAGACAGAATATTTGAAAAAAAAGGTAAATTGGGATGCTTTGTTGGTCTTGTGTCTTCTATTTCAATCTCAACAAATTCTGCTGTAACATCTGAAGATGAATGATCGGACAATTGTGAAGTGGGCTTTGGAATAATATCTCCATCTTCTTGTAGACACTCAATATGAAATTTCATTGCATCCGCGATTTCTTCTCGTGTTTCTTCAAGCGTATCTCCTACTGCTACACAAACCGGAAGGTCGGGGACATACGCACTATAATTCATATCGCCTTGTTCAAAAATTACAAGATAACGCATGAGTTGAAGTTTCCTTATTTTAAACCTTCCTGTCTAAGAATGGAATTTAATGTACGCGGGTGTATATCTGTTCCCATTTTGCCCGGTACTGTTACTTTGCCAGATTTTGTTGGGTGTTTAAAGTGTCTGTGACTGCCTTTTGTTCTGTGAAGAAACCAACCATCTTCTTTAAGCAATTTGATGATTCTTCTAACTTTCATTGTCAATGCACGAGTTTAACGACTACCGCAGGGGTAATATTAGAATTTTACATGGGATATTAAACCACAAGAATTACTTAAAGTCAATAGTAATCTAATGAAATTGATAAGCTGCTGACAGCATTTTTCCTAAATCTTCGCAAATTATGCATTTTATGCAACCTTTTCCTTCTTAAATGCATCATAGTGTCATAAGGAAATTCCAATCGGAGGAACTTATGAAAAATAACGATGTTACATTAATCCAGCAAACACTGGGCGGCGATCAGAGTGCGTTTACAGTGCTGGTAGAAAAATATCAGAAGCTGATACACGCTTTCGCATGGCGGAAGTTGGGTGACTTCCATCTTGCAGAAGAGATCACACAGGACACCTTTCTTCAGGTTTACCAAAGACTTTGGACACTTAGAGATCCGAACCGGTTTGCCGCGTGGGTATATGCAATAGCTAAGAACTGTTGTTTGGCTTCTTTTAGAAAGACGCAGCTGCCTATTGTATCACTTGAAACTATGTCTGAAGCAGAGATAGAAAAACTCTATTATACACAACATCTTGAGAAAGCGAAGTGTCTGAAAATGAAGATGAGGATGTGAAAGACGCCAATTTTTATGACCTATTTGATTTCCTTGACGAACTTGATGAGGAAGAATTTGCAAAACTCATTGAAAGTCTTGATTTGGAAGAGGAAGAGAAAAAAGCGTTAACAGAACTGGCAGAACCGAATTCTGAAACGACAGAAGATGTTCATCCAAGTAGTATGATCGTTGATCTGATGAAGTCAGGTGTTGCCTCCCTTGCAGGTCTCATTGAATTGATGGAAGAATCAACCACCTTAATGCCGGAAAGCATGCAGGAGAGATACAGTAATACGTTAAGCACACTCA
>CAZURU010000259.1:0-322 GCA_964623585.1 uncultured bacterium | reverse complement strand
TATTTGATTTCCTTGACGAACTTGATGACAATATAGTCCATGAGATACCATCTCATGACCCAAACAAGGAATCACTCTTTTTACATAAAGGCAATTCAATCATTATAGATTAGCAGGATGGTATAGGTTTCGGTATGTATACATAGTCCGAAAAATCACTATAGACGTCAATTTAGGGATATGTCCTCTTATTGGCGGGATATATAAGTCCGATTTTAGTCCCAAACCTTTCGCACCGCTCGTGTTTAAGTTTTCAGGAATTCGTGTTCTATATACACCTTCCGCACCGAAATCAACGCTATGAATGCGCGTATGGCATTCA
>CAZURU010000258.1:6545-7852 GCA_964623585.1 uncultured bacterium | reverse complement strand
GGCGATAAGGAACCACATTCACAACTCGTTGCCGCTTATGAGGCTTTGCACGAGTTTGTGAGCCAGCAATCTGAGTTGCAAACCGGGCATGTTTATTTTCACCGCAATATCGATTCTGAAGACCGCGTTTTTGCCTATACGCGCTATACCCGGCATTCGGGATTGCTGGTGGCGCACAATCTGGATGCGCGTTTTGTCAGGGAAGTTGTCTGTCCCATTCATCACTTGTCAGATGTTTTTTTGGAGCGTATAGACCGGGTTCCGGTGTACGATACTTATGAATTTTTTGATGGTTCGGGTTCGGACCCCGGTATCGCGATGACGGATGAAGGTGTGTCGATGAAATTGCAACCCCTTCAGAGTGTGGTGATAAAGCTGGTTTTTAGAAGTTGATAATACGTTTTAAGCCATAGATGTCTTTGCTGAGGCTTTCCTCGGGCCCTACAGAGTATCTGGTATGAGAGGTGCACAGAATACCGATTAAAATAAAAAAATGCTTGACAGCCCGAATAGACGGGCTTATTTTGCATTGAAATTTTAAGAGTTTGTCTCGTAATCCAAAGGATAGGTTTATGCAGACTTTTTATCTTTCAAATCTTCGCGCCATCGCGGAGCCATTTATCATTCCCACAACGTGGCTGAAGTCTTTCTTTGTCTCTCTAAAAATCACACAAATTGTTGTTTTTAAAAGATTTATGAGTTCAGAGGGGGGGGGGTAGATTTAAACCCTCTTTCTACCGACCTTCTTTCCATCCCGCATTTCTCGCATTCGCGCCATCCTTCCTCTTCCTCGTCGAACAATTTTTCCTCAGTACTTTTCAACGTACAGCCAAAGCTAATCTGTACCAGGGTGCTTCATTCCCTTTTCCTGTTTTTCATTTTGAGCGGGCACATGCCCCTTATGCACCTGTCTGCCTGTTTACATGCTACGCGCAGGCAAAAGTGCGGACACGCACAGGCAGGCACACAACGTCAGTACGAAGTAGATAAGCAATTTTGCTGAAGATATTGCCAACTGGGTATGAACTACTTCAGAGTAAGTATGATGCAACTACGACGAGGAGAAGAATCTGTGGTAGTATTGAGAATACTTGATATCCGATGGATGCTTGCTGGTAGTCTGTTGAGCAGTATTTTATTTTTTTTCGGGAATGTCCAGGATATCCCAGGACAAAATACAAGCACTCCCATAAGTATCCCACTTGTTGAAAATGTTCCTGAAATTGATGGCAAACTTGAAGATCAAGTATGGAATCAAGCTCCTGTATTTAATCTATTCACGACCGCGGACGGAAGAATTATTGAGG
>CAZURU010000258.1:0-6534 GCA_964623585.1 uncultured bacterium | reverse complement strand
TGATCTCAGCAGCCAGGTAAAGTTGATGTATGATAAATCGTACCTGTATTTTTCGTTTTTGAACTGGGATCCAAATCCTGAAAAGTTGAAGATAGCGATGAGTGTACACGACAAAATGAAAATAACTGAGGACGACAATGTTGCCCTCTACATCTTGCCAGACAACATGCAAGATTCTTTTTTAAGGATTAATATTAATGCTGGAAATATAATTATCGATATCTGTAAAATATCAATAGAATTGAAGGCTAAAATAAAAAATAAAGAAATACCAGAAGAAATGATTCCATTGCTAATGCCTTTCACAGATCCTAAGGCATGGAATCCAAAAAGTCTTAAGACTGAGGTAAGCATCGGAAAGGACTATTGGAGCGTAGAAGGAAGGATTGCGTTTGAAGACTTGCTACAATCTCAAGTGCCAACAAACAAACATTGGGGATGGAATTTTGCCAGAAAAATTGTTGGTGAGCGGGTGGAACCAGAGATAATTTGGTTTCAAAGAGGATGGCAGTTTCTGAGGCCCAGAGCCTTTGTTGCGATGGGATTTGAGGAATAAGAAGATGAATTTCAAAATCACCGTTTTAATGTCTGTGTATAATGGTGTAACCTATCTAAGAAACGCTATCGATAGCGTTCTTACGCAAACAATATCCAATTTCGAATTTTTAATTATTGATGATGGGTCTTCCGATAATAGCCTTGAGATCATTGAAGGATATGACGATTCAAGAATCAGAGTGATAAAAAATAGAGACAATATTGGTCTAACCCAATCCTTGAATAAAGGATTAAAATTAGCGCGAGGAGAGTACATAGCGCGAATAGATAGCGATGACGTTTGTTTACCCTCTCGGTTGGAGAGGCAGCTTGAATTTATGGTTCAAAATCCCCAAGTAGGCGTCTGTGGGAGTTGGATAATTGTAATGAAGGATTCTGGAGAATATGTTCGGAAGTTTCCCGTTTCTCACGATGAGATACAATGCTTTATGCTTTTCAAAACACCGCTGGCCCACCCTTCTGTTATGATTAGAAAGCAAGTACTAACGAAGAATGCGCTCAAATATGATCCCTATTTCCTACACGCTGAGGATATGGCCCTGTGGGATAGGTGTGCGATGATATGTCAAATACGTAATATCGATGAGCCACTTATAAAATACCGAGAACATGCTAATCAAATTGGGAAAAAACATCGAGAAGTGCAGAAGTCCTTCTCAAATTCTGTGAGAAAAAATATCTTAAAAAGAAGTGGCCTTTTAGACCCCTCTCAAGTTGAAGAAGCTCACCAGTATCTCCGCCTGCCTTCTCATACAACTAAAGAATCTATTGATCAATTGGAGTTCTGGTTAAGCCAGCTCAAATCATCCAATGATGAGCAAAAATTCTATCCAGAACCTATTTTTTCACAAGTTCTAAGCTGGCGTTTTTTTTATGAATGCAAAAAAGCCTCATTTCTTGGAATAGATTCATTCATCAGATTCCAAAAGTCGGATTTTACGAATTTTACGGATTACATAGACACGAGCGAACGATTTAAGCTCCTATTAGCCTGTTGTAAAGGCTCTTTAAAAGGAAAAATTAAAAGTCTTTGAGGTATGAAAATTTGCTTCGTCACATTTCAGTACCCACCGATGATACGAGGTGGGGTAGGAACCGCGACCTATAGGATTGCCAAGAATCTGGTCAATGCTGGTGTACAAGTCCATGTAATCGCTCCTGGCAATAATCGAGTTAATTCTCAAATCTTGCCAAGCACAGAAGAAGGCATTGTTGTGCATAGGCTTTTTCCTTCTTTAGGTAACTATCTTCAGGCCGATCCTCTCGAGCTTAAGGAAGCGACAGAATATGTGATAAGTCTTAATGATGAGGTAAAATTTGATCTTGTACATGGATTTTTCATTTTTCCTTCGGGTTTCGTAGCTTCTTGGGCGGTTAAAGCAATTAAATGCCCTCTGGTATTGAGTATAAGGGGAAATGACATTGAATTATTGCGCTTTAGTCCTGTTTATTTGGGCACATTAAAATGGGTGCTTCAGAATGCCACATTTGTTACATCCGTCACGTCAGAGCTTTTGGAGATGGCGCAAAAAATTGTTCCGTTGCCTTTTTCTCAAGTGATTGACAATGCTGTGGATGTTTCAATGTTCGAATCGGATGCGCTATCAGAGCTTTCAAAAGAACAAAATTGGCGCTATCGTTTATTTTTTCAAAAATTTAAAAAAATAAAAGAAAGCAGCTCGCCAATGATCGGCACTTCTGGCCTTATAAGACACAAGAAGGGATTCAATCATCTTTTAGAGGCTTTTAAGGATCTGTTAGTAACCTACCCAAGAGCACACCTGCTTCTCGTTGGAGGATTTCTAAGCAAATATGATGAGGTGATTACAAAACAGCAGATTAAACATTTGAAATTAAAAAAGAAAGTTACAATCACGGGCCCCGTTCCCCACGCGCACGTTTCTGCGTGGCTAAAAGAGATGGACATTTTCGCTTTTCCATCCCTATACGAAGGATCGCCCAATGCTTTACTGGAAGCAATGGGTATCGGGTTGCCGATAGTTGCATCCAGGATTGATGGCATTAAAGGTGTCATAAAAGATAAGGAAAACGGGCTTTTGGTCTCTCCAGGATCTTCTGAGGCACTTGCCCAAAGATTGGAAATTTTAGCTAAAAATCCTCAATTGCGCCAAAAATTAGCAATGGCTGCTCTAAAAATCATAGAGGAAAATTTTTCTGCTGAACGAGAATCTACTACCTGGTTAGATATCTATTATCGAACACTGAAAATTTATCAAACTTCCGAAGAAGGGCATCAGTAATATTGATGAAAATTGAAATGCGACCTCGAGTTTTGTTTTATAGCCATCATGTTAGGGGTATTGGACACTATGTCCGGACTCGTCAACTCATTGAAGCGTTAGAGGGATATGACCTTTTCTATCTTAATGGGGGGCGGGAACTTTCTAATTACTCTAATCCTGATTATGTCACAATAAGGACCCTTCCTAATTTCGACGAAGGAGGAATATCAACCGACAGTCCTATTTACTCAAATATCATCACGCAGCGTCAACAAATCATTCATTCCACATTTGAGGAAGTTAATCCTGATGTGTTCATTATAGAATTTTTCCCTTTTGGTAGATGGTATTTGCGTGATGAATTGCTCCCAACCCTGCATACTATTAAACTTTCAAAACAATCAAGAACGCATGTTATCTGTTCTTTAAGAGATATTCCAACAGAGAAAACAAGATATACAAAATCTTATATGATGAGATGTAGTACAGTCTTGAATACTTATTTTGATCATCTATTTGTCCACGCCGATCCAGAATTCTGTGAAGTCAAGGAATTTTTCACATCATGGCATCATATCGATATTGAAATTTATTATACAGGTTATGTCTCTCAAAAAAAATCCTGGAGTCAAAATGATACAGGCTTCCTTCCTGCTCACATCAATTTGTCTCCTGATGAGAGAGTGATTCTTATAACTGCTGGAAGTGGAATCAACTCTTATGGTACTCCGGATTTTTTGAGAAACTGTATTGAGGCTAAGAAATATCTGGATAAAAACCTGAAAAGCAAATTTATCGTCTTTTGTGGTGAATTTTTGAGTTCAGCATCTTTTAACGAACTTCGTGCATATTGCCAGGGAACGAAAGACATTATTGTACATAGATTTACCCCGAATCTTCTTGAATGGATGGAAATAGCGGATTTGTCGATCAGCCGAGCAGGTTATAACACCTGTATGAATATTCTTGAAAAACGAGTTAAAGCTATTCTGGTACCTGCAAAAATTGCGGAAGATCAAGAATTGCGAGCAGAAAAATTCGCCAATATGCGTTTTGCCACTAAAATTGACGAGCAAAAACTGTCACCAGAGATTCTGGCTAAAGAGATTCAGAAAAGTTTATGCAGAAAGCCAGTAGCCTATAATATTCAACTTAATGGTGCTTTCAAGACAGCACAGTTTCTTTCTGAAATCATAAAAACAAAAAAGTGAGCACTATTATATGAACGTGTGTATGATTACTTACGAATTTCCTCCTTTTGGCCGGGGGGGAGTGGGAAGTTTTACGTTCAGGCTTGCCAGGAATCTATCTACTCTGGGCCTAAATATTCATGTTATTGCGCCAGGTCCTAACAGAAATATCTCTCAGGTTAAACCTGTTGAGGAATCTGGCGTCACGATACATCGCACGATTTCTGAGATGAGTACATCGTACAGAAGTTATCGTGAAAAACGGGAAGTCGGAAATTATATTATACGATTAAATGAGTCAGAAGGATTTGACCTAATACACAGTATTTTTGCTTTGCCCACCGGGCAAATTGGAGCACTTGTTGCAGGCGAAGTTGGAGTCCCTTTGATTGTGAGTCTGAGAGGGAGCGATGTAGAGTCTATGCGCTATAGTACAGAACGACTGCCTGCGTTGAAATGGGTTCTGGAACAGGCGTGTTATGTAACATCCGTAAACTCTGATTTATTATATAAGGCGCAACTCATAGGGAATATAGAAAACGCAACAGTTATTCACAATGCCCTCGATCCTTCGCTGTTTGCCAATGTTTCCCTGGTTCGCCTTGCTGTGAATCAAAAAAGATCAGATCGAAAATTTATAGAGCGTTTTCTGGCTCTAAAGACAAAAGAGAAAATAATTATCGGAACAGCCGGACGTTTGGGGCACGTTAAGGGAACCACATATCTCTTTGAAGCATTTGCAAAGCTGGTTAAGCGGTATTCACACCTGCACTTGCTGCTGGTGGGCGAATTTGCTGATTTAAACGAAAAAAAGGAATGGAGTAAGTGGCTTAAAAAGAAAAAATTATGGAACCATATCACTTTCACAGGCTGGATTCCACATCCGTTCATCTGTGCTTGGCTCCATGAGATGGATATTTTTGTTTTTCCTTCGCTTCACGAAGGCTCTCCAAACGCACTGTTGGAGGCTATGTTTTGTGGATTGCCGATTGTTGCGACTGATGTATGTGGGAATCGCGATGTTATTGATGATGGGAAAGATGGCTTTTTGGTCGCAAGCCATGATGCTGATGAGCTGGCAGACAAAATAGGCATTTTGGTTGAAGATGAATCAGAGCGAAGTTTTTTTGGTAAAAACACCCAGGAAAAAATAAAAAAAGATTACACTGTAGAAAAAGAGCGAGAGTCTTGGCTTGAAATCTATAACCAATTAACGCGGGGTTGATACTTATGATTGGTCCAAGAATAAGCCTGCAAGACCTGTTTGATTTACTGGATTTAGATCTGCCAGATCTAAAGGAAGTGAAACAAAAAATAATAGTAGAAGATTGGACATCTGCTCAAGATGCTCTCGCTTTGCATTTCAGAACCCGTACAGTTCCCAGGTGGTTTTCCAATATGAAAATTGAATCAGAGGAGGGCGGTGAAGATTTTGTTCTTAGAGAAGCGGATAGAATTTGCAAAAATAAAATTACGATTTTGGACACTACATACAACTTTAAGGAGAGTGTAGATTGGGAATTTACGGGAAATCATCTAAAAGAAACAACGTGGCAGTTGGCAAGACATGAATCTTGGGTTGTACTTGGCAAAGCGTTCTCAAAAACTGGTCACGAGCGATATGTTAAATCTTTTGTCGGACAGATGACGGATTGGTGTGAAAAGATACTCAGCCCCTTAGAAGGCAATGGCAAAGCCTGGAATGAAAATGCTGAAATAGGTAGTGGCGTTACAAATCATTGGCGCACGATTGAATGTGCTCATCGGCTGACATATTCATGGCCCTGGACTTTTTACTTTTTCCTCAAATCACCTCTATTTGATTCTGCTGCTATTTGCACAATGTTGTGTAGTATAATGGAGCAAGTTCAGCATCTCATTAAGTTTTCACAAGAAGATAGCAAATGGCGATTAAAGGAATGCTGTGGCATTTATTATATCGGTGTGTTACTTCCAGAATTGAAGGACTCTGAAAAATTGCGTCTTTTGTCCCTGGATAGGATGATGAGACTTTTTAGTACCCTCGTCTATCCCGATGGAGCATTGCCAGATCTATCCAGCTCGGATAGCTTGTTTAAACCTCTTTTGTCTTTTATTGATCTTGGGATTCAGAATGGGGAAAAATTCCCAATCGACTTCATGGCCAGTTTACAACAGATATTGAGTTACAGGTTGTATGTATCGTTGCCGGACGGGATAATGCCTTCGATAAATAATGGCGTATATACGGATATTTTTCCTTTACTTCAACGAGGTGCTCGACTTTTTCCCAACCGTTCAGATTTTCAATGGATTGCAACAAAAGGGAAAAAAGGGATTGTCCCGAATAGACAATCAAAAGCATTTCCCTATGCTGGGCAATATGTCATGCGGTCTTCTGTAGAAGGACAAGATTCGTATCTTTTGTTTGATGCTGGTCCAATTGGTCAAAATGGGCATGAAGATAAACTGAGTATTATCGTGTATTCCCAGGGGCAGCTACACATTATAGACCCGGGATACTATACGCGCGATCTGACATCAAGTTGGCAGGCTTACGCGCG
>CAZURU010000257.1:0-7872 GCA_964623585.1 uncultured bacterium | reverse complement strand
CCGCTTCATCTCTAAACAGTCGGTAATGAGAGAAAAATTAATTGAAATGGTATTAATAGGTCTGCACAGGCAAACCGTCTTCAAGCGTGAATTCATCTCCATCACATTCGTAGCCGACAACGGTATTCTGTCCACCGAACTTGTGTCACCTCTTGCTAAGTCTGTGCCTTCAAATACCCAATGTTCTTGTCGGTGTGTCGTGTATACCGCATTTCCATAAAACTGGGGTAAATCAGAACAGAAATGACTTGACAGAAACATCAATAACACTTAGAATCATCAAAAAATGGTTATGGAGATATTATTAATGAAACTTGCAATATGTAATGAAATGTTTGAAGATTGGAAGATAGAAGATGTGTTCACTTTTGCTGGAGAACTCGGATATGATGCGGTTGAAATCGCGCCGTTCACTTTGGCAGATTCGGTTTTGGATATCAGTGAATCAGAGCGGACACGAATCCGGAATGCTGCGATAGATGCAAAGGTTGAAATCGCTGGACTCCACTGGCTACTCGTCTCACCATTGGGACTCTATATTAACCATCCAGACGCAGAAATCCGAAATGAAACACGCGACTACTTGCTTGCATTGATTGATCTATGCGGGGACTTGGATGGTAAAATACTGGTATTCGGTTCTCCGCAGCAGCGCAACGTTATGGACTCGCTCTCCTTTGAAGAAGCATGGAACTATGCTGAAGAGACCTTCACTGCTGGGGCGGAACTTGCGGGTGAAAGAGGTGTAACGCTTTGTATGGAACCGCTGTCTAGCGATCAGACGAACTTCATTACACATCCAGATAATGCAGTAGAAATGGTGAATGCTGTCAACCATCCCAACTTTCAAATGATATTGGATGTCTGCAGTACGGCAAAGGAAGGATTGGATATGCCGACTCAAATTCGCAACTGTGCTAAACACGTTGCACATTTCCACTCTAATGATGACAACGGTTACCTCCCCGGTTCTGGTAACGTAGATTACACGCCGATCATTGCGGCTTTACAAGAGATTAATTATCAAGGCTATCTCTCAACGGAAGTATTCGATTTCAAACCTGATCCAAAGACTATCGCTAAACAGAGTATCGATTTTTTAAATTCCTTATTATGAAATCTGAATTGCAAACGTGCTATAACGCATATAATAAACTCAGATCAGAAATGGGACGTTGGCTTAAACAGAGTATGATGCTTGATCCACCAGGACCTAACCGAGGTGGCGAAGATGAGGCAAATTATGCTCTTGCCTGGTTTCCGCATTTTATCATCACTGGTGATCCAAATGTCCTAAAACATTTTGACGCGCTCAAAGCTGCACTTATCGGTTGGGTAAAACGTGATTGTCTGCATGGCTATGAAGCGAAAGCGGAAGCACACCACGGAACGGAACCGTTTCTACTTTTTCTCCCACGTTACATCGGATTACAGCCTGATGATACTGAAGCGATTTCTCTGCTAACTGACGCTGCTGAACATATCGGGAATTGGGTAGAGGACATTCCAGCTTGGTATGACTACGCGCGGGATACTTTTGTTGGATATAATATAGGCACGAAATATGTTGAGAACGATGAAAACAGTGCTTATGAACTTGCAGAGCATTTCCGTTTTATCCATATTGCCCTTGCTGCATATCGGATTACAGGTGAACAGAGATACGTTGAATGGGGATTACGATACGGACGAAAACGTGCTGAACGACTTATATCTGCCCCAGATCCAATGCCACTGCTGTGGGATTTGAACGGAGATGGACTTAGCGAAGCAGACGTTGATGCTAAAAACCTTCATCGTCTGGTTGCAAGTTCCCATCATATAAAAGGTGATCCGCTATCGGGTATTGAAAACCTACTTGCTTCTGGTGCTATCTATGCGTTGGGTGATCTATATCATCTATCAGGAGAAGAAATCTATCAATCTGCTGCAAAACGTATCGTTGAACCGCTCCTCACATCACTGAACGATCCGTACAACGATCCTGCTGCTGCAGCAATCAGTTATTATCGTTGGACATTTAATGATATAGGTTATGACGATGTAATAACTGATATTTTGCAGGAACTACCATCTACTTCCCCCGATTTGTTGGCACTTGTTTTTCCTCAGGAAACGCGTCGTAGGGAACCGGGTGTAGGAAAAAGGGCAGATAAGGCATATAGTGGTGAATTGTCTGATGACGGTTCGGTGACGCCGATACGAGAACCTTCAACGGCAACATTAACCCTTGCATATCAGGTGACAGGGAACATCAGTTATGCGGCGAGAGCAATACACAATGCATTCATTCGCTTGAACATGGCGAGGCGTGTTCTACGGGGTGGTAGAGAACACGCGGATATGGGAGGGGCGGTATGTTCTGTTGCTGCAGGTCACGGACGAAATTGGGGTCAAGGTGCAGTAACTGCTTGTTACGGACCACTTCTTCTTGGTACTCGTGAAATCTTGGGTAAAATCACGCCGCTTATAACGTTCAGAAAAGAGACAAGAACAGGTTCAATACCTTCTGCAGTGTTATCTTTGGTCAGACCCCTTGTTGCCAAAGATAGCACCGCTGAGGTTACCTTTTATAATAGCGGGGATTCACCCATCAAATTTGCTTGGATGTTACATAGTGATGTTGATGTATTAGAGAAAAAGAGTAAAGAACCGGTATGGTTTGACGAAACACTCGCGTCGCAAGAAATCCGAAAGCGGATTCTGTAAGGTTTGGTTAAGGGAAGACTGATTATTCATCAAAATTCTGAGCGACAAGAACTAGATCCAGTATATTTACCTCTCCATCTCTGTTGACATCTGCCAATGCATTTTCTTCACCGAAGTGGGAACTGACGAATACAAGATCTAAAATATTGATACTCCCATCCCGATTAGGATCATATAGTAGGTTTGAACTTATCAATTCATATACAATATCTTGGCTATTTTCAAATTTAACAGGACCGAAATCAGGTGCGAGCCATTGGTAAGCGGTAGCTGGGGTAATGCCACCAGCTGAGATGCTCCGTGAGCGTAGTCTAATTTTCAGACAGTCTTCAAATGTGCCTACTGATGTTACTACATCTTCTACAGCGATGACTTCATTAGTGCTAATAAATGTGAAAGGACCGACGATATTGAGTTCTGATTCAACTGAAATTTGCCATGTGTCTCCGAGGGTTAATGACGTTGGATAAAACAGTTGTGGGGGATATAGCAATGCGGTTGCTACACCAAAGATGTCATCAATTTCTACAACATATTTATATACATAAATTCCTTCTTCTTTGATATCAACAAATACTTCTTGTGCCATTGCTACATCAGTTCCCAAGACCTCTGTCACAGTTTTTATATTCAGAAGTTCAATATTGTCGATGGTTTCATCTGATGTTTCAATAGTGTAAGTGATTCGTTCAGCTTTGTCCTGACTCTCCAATATCCATTTGTTGCCAATCTCTGTTGGGAAATAGTTTTGTGCTATCGTCATGCCATTGAGGTTAAAGATAAGCATGACAACAAGAAGAAGCGCGAATGTGGTGTGCTTTAACATTTTCTGTTCCTTATATCTATAGGTGTATGCTGAATCAAAAAGAAAACGTCTTGATTTAGGGATTGTTTAGTACATCAAGACGTTTTCTGGAAATAGGTTTCAGCTCATTTTACATTAGGTTACTTTAGGATGATCATTCTGCGCGTAGCAGAGAAATCCTTAGTTTTAAGGGTATAGAAATAGATGCCGCTTGAAACGGTTTCACCTGTGCTGTTTTTGCCATCCCAATACGCTGCTGTTGATGCAGTCATATACGAACCGATTGATTTATGTCCTAAGTTGAGTGTCCGAACATTATGACCGGAAATATTATGAATTTGAATTGTGATGTTAGCACCTTGACTTAGTTGATAGGGTATCCAGGTTTCTGGGTTGAACGGATTTGGGAAGTTCTGTGCAAGCATTGTTTTATTTGGGCGCACATCACCTACTTGGATCTGTACACTGAGAAAAGCATTATGAATATCTGTAGAGACTACTCTGCGTTGTATCGGACCGGATACAACATTTCCACTTTCATCAAGCAGAGTGACCTCAATTTCATCCCCAATTTGGACAACACTTTTGCGACTTGTGTCTGCCCAAGCGATAGAAACGGTTTTGTCTTCAGTGTTAACCATTTTTGATTTTACAGCATTTGTCCGAAGGTTTTTTGCAGTCAAAGTATAGGAAGTGCTGTCTGCTAAATCCTGTAATTTGCTTGTAACGACAAACCCCCAAGCACTCTTAGGCATAGAAACTTTAGGAGCAGCTGCATCATCATCGGATTCGTTCTGCCATGCTTTCCCAGTAAATGTGAAATTACCTCCTGCTGGTGTATTGACAATATAACCGCTACTACCATCAATCTCAAAACCGTCACCTTCGTGAGCGTCAGAATATCCTACGTATTCTTGTTTTTCTGCATCTAACTTGATAACGACTGTAGCATCAAGAAAGTCTGCCAGAGATTTTGCTGTGTAAGTTTCTTCTGGCATTCGTTTTGGGTTGAGTGGAACAGAAATAAGGTTCAATCCCAACCCGAGCTTAATATCAAAACGGCTCAGCACGATGGGTACTGTTGGTTTTTCTGTCGTATCCGCTTCAGTTTTTTCTGTCGTATCCGCTTCAGTTTTTTCTGTCATATCCGCTGCGGGTTCTTCAGGTGTTTCAGTTTCTTCAGGTGTTTCTACATCTAGAATTATGTCATAACTTTGCAGTTCAAAGACAATACCTTGGTCATTTTCAAATTTGATAGGACCTACATCTGGTGCTAACCATTGATAAGAAGGATCGAAAGGGGTTGTTATGAGTGCTGTTTTTATCAATCGCCTAATCTCGAGTTTGACACAATTTTCAAATGTTCCTGCTGGGGTTTCAACTGTTTCCACGTCAACAACAGTTATAGTGCTTGTTGTTGTGGTGGTACCGACTATGTCAAGCTCTGTTACTGTGACTATATCCCAAGTTCGTCCAAGCGGTAAGTCTGCAGGAAAGAAGGGTGCAGGTGGATCAAGGATTGCAGCTGCGATGCCGAATGCTCCTTCCTCTAAATGAGTGCGGTGAAGTAATAGGTCTCCATCAACATCAGAAATATAGTATAGATCGTCATCAACAAAATCGGTACCAAGAGTTTCTGTCACAATACTGAGACCGATCAAGCCTTCATCTTCGACTTCTTGAATAGAATATGTGCGTTTTTCAGCACCATCGGTATCTAGTAAGATCCAGGTGTTTCCGATTGTTGTTGGATAATAGTCTTGTGCCGTAGCCGTGAGTGCGAAACTACAGACAAGACCGGTTAGAAATAAAAGTTTGAACCAGGTTGCTTGTTCTGTTATTTTCATAATTAATATCTCCTTTCAAAAGCGTGATTATTGGTGATTAGAAATAGTTGTATTCTTCAGTCGTAAAGTTGTATGTTTCAAACGAAGTTATTGACATGTATCCCGTATTATAAGATTCGTAGTCTACCGTTGGACGAATTTCATCCTGTTCCGAAATATATCGATATCCGAACCAAGCCCCCAGTGCCATAAGGAGAATACCGATTGCTATGACGATTAGAACCAGTTTCCAAAATTGCATGTTATCAGTACACTATGCTATTGACGAAGTCAGTTAATATTAAGGGTTACAGTAATGATCTTACTTATGCGTCCCCTACTGTTTTCTGCAAATAACGCTATTGATCCGGTGATAGGTGCATTCGCAAACCTTCCAGCAATCCATAGGTCATGTTTTCCTTGGGCATTTTTTGCGAATCCTGTTCCATTTCCTGGTGGTAGGATTTCTCCCGACACCGAAATAATTCCTAAATTTACCACTTCCGATACATAATCTTCAACATTTGCAAGTATCTTTGCATTTTGTATCGCGCCGAGACGCGAACCAGTTGCTCGAAATGTATTTGATGGTAAGTTCCATACTGGTAGATTCTGTGCAATTGGATAAAGAGATCTTTTGAAACTCACTATCTCAAAGATATCTCCGTCTGCTGTTTCATATTTGACAGGACCGATATTGGGTGCTAACCATTGATAAGATGATGTTGGTGCGATGTTCAAGAAAGGACTTGTGAATGCAACTGAGAACTCAATTTTAGCACAAGCGTTGAAGGTGGCAACTGTGGTTTGAACAGTTTCAAAGCCAACTATCTTTAAAGTGGTCGTGCTTTTTCCAGGTATCTTAGTCCTTCCCAAATCGATTTCTGTATCTCCTTCAATTTCCCACATATTTCCTGATTCTAATTCGTTAGGAAAAAAGATTGCAGGTGTAGATAGCGATGCCATCACATCAAGTTTTGTTTGATTAATAGTGGTTTGTAATGCAGTTTTATGTAGTTTAATCCCTTGACCATCTGTCGTTACAAAGTACTCATCTGTACCACTAATCTTACCAGTGTTAATTATCTCAGTCACGATTTTCAATAGGATCAAGTCTTGATCAATAGGGTCTTCAGGTGTTTCAAGTGTGTAGATACGTCTGCGTTCACCATTAGTGTCTTCTAAGACCCACTCATTGCCAATATTTGCGGGATAATAGTTCTGTGCTGATATTGTAGAATTAAAACTTCCTACAATGCTCATTACGCATATAAATTTTAGCAGATTCCAAATTGTTATATTTTTTTTCAAAGTAAAATCTCCATAGTCCATGACTGTTAGGTATGTTGACTCATTTCAAAATACGTGTAATAATGTATTCATGTTACAACAATAGGTATTGAATTACAAGTTAAAAGAGTGCATATATTCCATTAAAGTTGGAAATTTTAGGAAATTCACTTTCAAGATAAGGACAATTAAGATATGAATGTTGTTCCAAAAGATTATATCCGTGTCATGCCTGAAGTGCTTCGAAGTTTCATCATTGAAGTTTTCCAGGAAGCAGGTGCATCTAAGGAGGACGCGTTACACATTGCTAACCTATTAGTGCAGACTGATCTACGTGGTGTATTCAGTCATGGTACCTGTCAGATTTCAGGATATGTAGGGATGATGCTTGATGGCAAAGTCAATCCGAGACCAAATGTTCAATGCATTGATGAATCTCCTACAACTGCTGTATATGACGGGGATGGAGGTATGGGACATTTTGCTTCCTATTATGCGGCGAAGGCAGCAGTTATGAAAGCAAAAGAGATGGGTTTAGGTGCTGCAACCAGTCGGAATCATTTTCATTTTGGTAGTGCGGGGAAGTATTCTCGGCTTGCTCTTGAAGTTGATTGTGTTGGATTTGCTGTCTCATGTCACCGTTTCCGTCACAGTCCAAACGGTATGATTGTTAACGCGACGGGTGCATCACCGATGAGTTTTGCTATTCCTGCTGGTAAGCAGCCCCCGATAGTCATTGATATGGCTCTCGGTATTGATGCAAGGCTCCCATTGGAAGAGGCTTTTCAACAGAGTCCTGCTGCCTATTTCAAGATGTTGGGTTTGAGTCATGTGAGTCATGCGCTTGGTGGTTTTATGGCAGGTATCTGGCTGTATGATAAGCCGCCGAATCCGCCGAGGATATGGGAAGGTGCTAATCAAGGTGCTTTCATTGCAGCGTTTGATATTTCAAAATTTCGCCCTATTGACGAGTTTAAGGATGAAGTTGACCAACACATCCACGACGCCCGTCAGATGCAACCCGCACCAGGTTATGATCGATCTGACCTGCCCGGTGGGTTAGAATGGGAACGTGAGCAGGAATGGACTGAAATCGGTATTCCTATTGGTGTTGCACACCATGAACAGTTGAAAGCCCTTGCTGAACGAGTTGGTGTTCCTCTTCCATTTTAATTTCTATAGCACAATCAAGGATGAATGTACTTACAAAGAAGCACAATCTAACAGAATGTGCTACAAAGA
>CAZURU010000256.1:0-7902 GCA_964623585.1 uncultured bacterium | reverse complement strand
TTCTTGTCATTTTTAAGGATTTACCCCCCTTTATCCCCCCGCAAGCGAGGGGAATGCATAAGTCTTGATTTATATTAAACTCAATGCTTCCACACAAGATGTTGTAGGAGGAGGTTTTTTCAATGTTACACACAATGACATTCTCACTCTTAACTATAATGATATTATTCACTGCTGGTACACTCACTGCAGAACTTAATGATGGTTTGGTAATTTACTTCACGTTTGACGATGTTAGCGGTAAAACCATTAAGGATAGTTCTGGCAACGGACTTGATGCAAACATCGTTGCCAACGCAGAAATCGTTAAAGGTAAATATGGAAATGCAATCAAAATCACTGCTGTAGGTGCTGATTGCGTCAATGTTCCCTCCGACGAAAAACTGAAAATCAGCGGAGAGATTACGATGGCTGCTTGGATATATCAGGATGCCTGGAATAACGATGGACAATGGTTCGATAAGAATTGCCACAACGGAGGAGAACATACCTCATACGGAATGGGTGCTTTTGAGAACGGTAAGAATTTCAATATGTTCTAAGGTACAGGGGCAGCTCGTCCCAGACTGAGTCAACCGCATACGCTTAAAGAGAAAACCTGGCAGTATGTCGTTGGAACTTACGACGGTGAAAAATGGATAGTTTACGTTGACGGTGAACTCACAGTTGAACACGTAGAAAAAGTCAACTTTACGGGCACTAACGACTCGCCACTCCGAATCGGTTGTGCAAAAGATAGACCAAAATACACGTTTGATAACGGTATGATTGACGAGGCTGCAATATGGAGTCGCGCTCTCAGCAAAAGTGAAGTCCAAGCAGCTATGGCAGGAGACATCCTTTCTGTTACACCCAAAGGTAAAGTCTCAACAACTTGGGCAAATATTAAGCACAGAACACTTGCCAATTAACTAAGGAATAAAGTATGGTAAAAATCGGAATTATTGGTATCGGATTTATGGGGATGATCCACTACTACGGGATCAACCGAGGTACCGGCGCAGAAGTCGTCGCTATATGCACCCGAGACCAGAAAAAACTTGACGGAGATTGGACGGGTATACAAGGCAACTTCGGACCTCGGGGCGGCATAGAAGACCTATCTAACATCCGAAAATACAGCGATATTGACGAATTGCTCGCAGATGAAGAGATTGACCTTGTCGATATCTGTTTACCGACACACCTTCACAAATCTGTGAGTATCGCGTCACTCAAAGCAGGGAAACATACCCTTGTTGAAAAACCGATCTCTATTGACATTGACGACGCAAACGAGATAGTAGCACTTTCTGAGAAGACAGATAAAGAGTTAATGGTAGCACATGTACTACCCTTCTTTGCAGAATATGCTTACGCGAAACAGATTGTTGAAAGTGGAGACTATGGTGCGCTTCTCGGTGGACATTTTAAGCGGGTCATTTCAAAACCGAGCTGGTCACGAGATATTACTAATATTGAAAAAAGTGGTGGTCCAGGTATTGACCTACATATTCACGATACACATTTTATTCAACTACTCTGCGGTGTGCCAGATGCAGTCTTTTCTCAAGGGAAACTTGTTACTGGCAATTTCATAGACTATCTGACAACACAGTATATCTACAACGATAAAGAACTGTCAGTGAGTTGTTCATCCGGTGCAATCTCACAAAAGGGCAGAGCCTTTTCGCACGGTTTCGAACTCTATCTTGAAAAAGCAACACTCCTCTTCGATTTCTCTACACTAGCAGGTGAACCCTCTACCGCAATGCCGTTAACACTCCTTACTGAGGATGGAACGGTTGAACAAGTTGATTTAGGTGAAGTTGACCCCATTGATGCTTTCACTGCAGAGATACAGTATGCCGTTGATGCCATTGATAGCAACAGTGAACCGACAGCGTTATCTGGAGTCGGGGCAAGAGATGCACTGCTGCTGTGCTATAAAGAAGCAGAATCTGTCAAGACAGGTGAAATTGTCCCAATCCACTAAATCCACAAACTCATGATGGACGTATTCTATTCAGTCAATCCAATCGGTGAACTCTATATCCCTGAAGAATGTCGAGAAGCCGTCTTTGCACGAGGCAGTGTAAAGTTATTCACCCATCAAGAGTTAGAACAGTTGAGCCGTATCTTTACACATATTCAGCGCGGTGGGGTGGCTATTGTAGAAGGTGAATGGGAACAGATTATCAATGTTGCGGATTATGTCAACCGACACAAACAAGAACTGTCAACGCCAGGTTCCGAATATGGCAGGAAAGGTAAGGCAAAAGGGAAAGCAAAAGGTAAGGCAAGATATCAACGGAATTCACCTAAACAGAATCGTGAAGCAGCAATAGCAAAGTTGATGTGTTGGGCAAACAAAGACGGTTCACTACAAGTTTCACCCACACCTGAGTTGCCTTATCTGTTGGAATTGATAGGTGAACCCCCAAACGGCAATGAAGATTGTCCCTTTCTGGTGCCGGTTGTTACTGTTCAAAGTATCCAAAGCGCGCTTGAAGAAACCTACCCTATTGACGCCTTGGGTGCATCGCTTATCGCATCAAAAAATGTCTTGGCACCCCGTTCTCAAGAGACAATAACGTGTTTTCAAGAGGCGATGCAAAGTTTAGAAAACGTTGACCTACCTAAAAAACCTATCATTGCAGATGTCGGTTGTGGCAGCGGATGTTTGACGTTACTTGCACATCAGGAATTTGGAGAAAATGCAGTAATATATGCCTCTGATATTCTACCCGAAGCGATAGCAACAACGAAAATAAACGTGCAACATCTACTTCCACTTTCCAAGAACCCGGAAGCAGAAAATATCCATGTGATGCCTCCAGGTGACCTGTTTGAACCGTTTACATCCAAGCAATTTGATGTCTTAATCTTTAATGCACCGTGGGTTATTGCGCGTGTCCGAAACAGATCCGAATTAGCGATCCATGACGAAAAACAGCAGACGTTGAGACGTTTTTTTGAGCAAGTACCCAAATACCTAAAACCTGATGGAACGCTACTATTAGGTTATGCGGATGCTTCCGGTCCTAAAGCAATATCCAACCTTGAAACGATCATAACCGAATCGCGTTATACCTGTTCAAACATCATTAAGAAACGTGTAGCGACACATCGGTCTAAACGGAAGTGGGAACATATCCAAGTATATGTTCTTGTTAGACCATAAATAGGTTTCGTTGCCATTCTATAAATAGTATCAAACAAGTAATGGACTAATAGAATAATTTCTGGAGGAGTAATATGAGCACAAATGATTATCCTAATCAAAATGCACTCAGAGATGCCAATAATATTTATTTAGATGTCATGCGCGGGTTTATTAAATACCATCTCCAGAAAGTAAAAGGCAAAACAGTTGAGGATTTAATTGAAGAAGCGTTGTTGAACAATCAGATTTACGAGTTTGATAAGATGTTAGAGGAACATGAAGATGTTAAACTTGCAATTGACTTCAATTTCATTCCTCAGATTATCAAGAAACATTGGCATGAGAGCTTTGAACAAAACTTTAATGAAAAATTAGTTGACCAAAGCAGGTTATGGTTAATAAGAGAAGGACGAAACAAGTGTGAACATAGAGGGTCTGACTTAGATCCAGAGCTCACCCGCACACATCTGAATATCATTGCCGAATTATTAAAAAATATCAATAGGTCTGACAAGCAGGAGGAAGTAGAATCTATACGGGATCAACTTATCTCAAATAACATGGAGAACCAGATATCTGAGATTTCTGAAAAACTACAAGCAGCAGAAAAGGACAACAGTAAAAATAAGAAAGACCTTGCAGATGCTAATAGACAAATAGAGAAATTGGAAAAACAGCAATCAGAAGCAAAAGAAGAAATAGAAAAATTAAAAAATGTAGAAGATGAAAAAAAGCAAAGTGAGAAAGAACTTAAGAAAGCAGAAAAAGAAAAGAATAGTCTTGAGGAGCGCGTTTCTAAGATAGATCACCAATCTAAAATAATAGAAAACCAGAACATAGATTACGAGAAACGTATTGAGAAATTAGAAGGCGAACTTACAGAACTAAAATTAATAAAAAAGACTACCGAAGACAGTTTTGCACCAACGAACAATCTGTTAAATACTGTAGCATTTGTTGACAAACAAATGTTCCCGCCTATTAACACTGAATCTACTGTCCGCATCCTTGACCAAAGAAAAACAGACAAGAAAAATTACATTTTAAATCTACTTGAACTAAAGAAACCAACTCTAATCTATGTTCAAGATGAACAAAAAATCAATCAATGCTATAACCTTGTGAAAACTGAGCATAAAAAGATGATTGGCAAACATAGTGGTTCTACAACTAAAGCGGAAGAGAAGAAACTAATTGTGAAACTTGAGAATGGTGAATTAATTGCTATTGTTTCAAATGATATTCTTTCTACGTTGACAACTGAGCATTGTATTGAACATTTTGTGTTTTGCCATCTGGTTCCAGGATTAGAAATGTTGTATGAACAGTGTAATCCTGCTTTTACCTCATGCCATAACACATTTTTGCACCTACTTTATGATAGCGAACAAGATCTCAAATTGTTATATAGCCTATATCCTGATAGAAAGCCGTTAGAAAAGATCTATAGGGGTTTAAGGAGCACTATTGATAAAATGAACGGAAGGATCGTTAAGGCAAACATCTATGAGAAAATGGATGTGGAAAAACTAAAATTTGAAGCAGGTTGTGCTATTTTTGAGGAACTTGGTTTACTTGAGCGGAATGAAAAAGGCATAAAAATACTGTCTCCTACAGGAAAGAAGTTGGAAGAATCTAAAATCTACCGTAAAGGCGAAAAACTAAAGCAGGGAATAAAAGAATTCTCTGATTTCCAAAACAAACTAAATGCTGAACAGATTTGGGATAAATTAGTTGAAAATATAGACATTGCTAAAGAAAGGGTTATACCAATTTAACGCGATCTCGTATGGTACGGTTTCCTAACCGAGACAATAGGCGTCAATTTAGGGATGTTCTCAAGTGGCATATACGCATTATGTTATTCTGCGTAATAAAGTTTCAAGATAGACTTGGGTTTTATTCTTCTGTAGCACATTCATCCTTGATTGTGCTACCAATACTCCTAATCAAGGATGCATGGGGTTGCAGAAAGAAGTACAATCAAGATATATGTTATTTAAATTATGAGAAAAAACAAAACTGTATTACCGTTGTTTCAACTTTCCCCATACGACAGCAGCCTTATCTTTCGCACACACATTTAACGTTCCGTGGGTAGGAATAGTAGGACCCGAAACTACAAAGTCATCCAAGACAAAATGTGCAATCACACCACGACCTAAACCGACTATAGAGACTATCCCAACAAAATTCACTGTCTTGAGTTGTGGCACACGGTAAGTTGCAATGTATTTCCGTTTGGTAAAGACCTCAATATCACCTTTGTTGAATGATATTTCTATTGCCTTAAGAGGAGCAGGAATTGGAACATCTGCTTTTCGTTCTAAACTTAAATCAAATCCACTAGGTTTGAAAATTACCGGTCCTACTGTAGACCTGTGAAGAAACACTATCGTCTTGCTGTATATAGAACCAATCCCATCATACTGTCCAATAAGGATGCCCACACTTGCGTAATGCGCTTCAATAATCTTGAGTTGGACATCAAGCGTTTCAGTGTCAAACTGAAATCCAACAAACTCAAGTGCATATTTATCGTATACTCCTGGCGGGGGTGGAGGCTGAGCCCAGACATCTAAGTGTCCATCCTTGGGCATCCAGGTAGATCTGTTGTCCCTATCATGCTTAATCCAGGATTTGAAAGATGCATCATTAAAATCCTCAACCCATACCCCACCATCAGCATCTACAATATAAACGAATAGTATTAAACAGAGAAACAGAGTTAATCGACAGAATGGGTTCATTGGTTTACTCCGATTGCGTTTGGTTCTGCCTTGTTGCGCCGTAATGTCAAAATGTATTGCATCTAATGTTGCTTAAGATTACCCCATAATACAGTGACTCTGTTTTTTGGTCGAACATCTAAATATTCCCCGTCCAGAATTGATAGACCCGATATTTCAAAATTATCCACGGTTGCTTCGGCAATACTTGAGCATTTCTGCGGAAATATGACAATACCGACAAGGTCAATACTATTGAGTGTCTGCGTATCAAAATCAGCGATGTATTCATCTTGTGAATAAACATAAAAATGTCCGCGATCAAATATTACCTCTATTTCGTCTAAGTTTATCCCTATCTCTGGAGGTGCAGTTCCGCGAAATACTTCTGGATTACCTAACCGATGGTTAGCGAATTGATATGCATTATCTAAAGGATGCACAAGATCATCTTGGGGATCCTTACCCATAAAGATACCGACGTTAGCATTACGTGTGGATTGAATGCTAAGTTTGACACTTAACTGTTCTGCGTCTATAGGAAAGGCTGTGAATCTGAAGGTATAATTGGTCTTTTGCGCCAGTTGATCTCCGAGATTTAATCGTTGATTACACCAAGCCACTGTTCGCACATGCAACTGACCATTTTTTGTCTTCCACGTAACTCTTTCCCGCTGGAGTTCGCGTTTTGTCCATGACTTAAGGTGTCCTTCATCAAAGTCCTCAACCCATGTTTTCAGGTTCTTATCCTTCAAAAAATCTGGAGGTGCTGGTGTTTCCACTTCATCAGGGGGTGTAATTCGCCAAAGACGTATTAGATTGTCTTTGGCACCAGTGGTTGCAAGTGTTTGTCCATCCGGACTAAAGGCAATGGCATAAGCATCGTGACTGTGGGCACTGATTTTTCTCAAGTGTAATCCTGTTTCTGTGTCCCATATCTCAATAACGCCAAAGTCCCTTGAGCCTGCCAAGATACGTCCATCCGGACTAAACGCCGTACGAAAGAAAGCCTGTCGTCTTATAGGCAAAGGTCTTATCAGTTCACCAGTATTGGCATCCCATAAGTCAACGCCACCCCAACCTGCACTCGCCAAGATTCCACGATCAGGACTGAAGGTGACGCCAAAAACTTCACTTACATCTAGTTCAACTGTGTATAGAAGTTCTGTTGTTTCAAGTTCCCACACGCTTATTGTAGGTCTGTCAGGAAAAGGAGGATTATTTACATCGTAAGTAATGATGCTTCCATCATTACTAAAAACTATTGAGACATCTTCTATAGACCGGCGCGTTTTTAAGAGTTCTCCTGTATGTGGATTCCAAAACCGTACCCAACCATCTGCGCTTCCACTTGCAAGAATATCACCGTCAGGACTGAACGCAACGCTGGAAACATCGGCTATGTGTTCTTCAAACGTTCTCAATAGTTCACCAGTATTTGGATTCCACAGATTTACAACTTTATCTGTCCCTCCAACACTCACAAGGATACTGCTGTCAGGACTAAATGCAATTGCACCCCGTCGGCTCGTGTTTATTGTATGCATAAGTTGTTCGTTATGAACATCCCAAATTTTCAGAGAACCATCCCTACTCTTACTTGCAAGTAAATCACCATCAGGACTGAAAACAACACTATAGATAACGCCTGCATGTCCTTCAAACGTAGCATCAGGAACTTCAAGTGCAACCGAATTAGGGGAATAGAAATAAGAAACCACTACAAGTATTGTAAGGAGTGACAAGAAGGTTTTCATAGACTTTGTATCCTAAATATCAGACTAAATATAATAATACAATTTCTAATTGAAAATGTCTCTTTTTTACTGCAGAATACCAAACGCGTATTCTGCCACATACTTCCAGTTTGGGTTTCTGTTCTCCGCTTCAATTCTAAACAACCGGTAATGAGAGAAAATCTAATAGAAATGGTATAACATACTTAGAACACCACTATGCAAATTCAGAGAAGAATGGGCGGTACAGGACTTGAACCTGTGACCTCTTGCATGTCAAGCAAACGCTCTA
>CAZURU010000255.1:0-7903 GCA_964623585.1 uncultured bacterium | reverse complement strand
GACTAAAAATGTTGTTAAAAGAGTTGCTTTTTTCTGATAAACTGTGATAAACTTTATTAAAAGCATTTATCCAATTTATCAAACTCACGTTAATAAGAACTTGGTGATTTGATTTTCATGTATCAGATACGCAACATCACCACGGATTAGATCTTATTGGTGTGTGTCGAAACAGGAACACCCAATTTGCGTAAGTTCTCGTTAATTAACCTCTGTTCCTGACATCTTTATGGGAAATAGTTGATGCACGGTTTACATCAGAAGCAACAATTATCAAGCTTGCGACGGTTCTGATTTACCGACCCCATCCGTTCTGTGATCTTTGACGACGTTGCAGGACGACTCTATCGCCATCGGTGATACCACTTTTGACAATCACAACAGTTTCGTTCTGCATACCTGTCTCAATAGGAGTCTCAATTCCTGGCCCCCCATCACCTTTGTCTAACATGACGAACTTACCCTTTGAAACAGTAATTTGTGCTGATACACCGTCTGCTTTTTTCTCGCCATTGATCAGCAGAGAAACAGTTGCAGGACCAGGCATAATGCCGCGTTGTTTCGGATCTAATTCTAAAGTCACACTTCCATTCCCAGCACTTTGCACTGTTCCGTAGAAAATCTTCTCGCTGATAGTTTGCATATCTACTTTTTTACCAACTTTGAAGGGAGACGTGTTGCCAACTTGAGCAACAACGGTTGCAGAATTCTTGGATATAACAGCATCAATAGGAATCAGGAGAACGTTTTTTTCTTCATAAGTAATAATGTCTACATCAGCACTCATGCCGGGTCGGATGTTACCAGAGGAATCATTAACTTCAATCATCACTTCAAAGGAGATGATGTTATCTTGTTGCTGACCGCTTGGAGAAATCTCGTACACATTACCTGTAAATTTATGTGTCTGGAACGCATCAACTTTGATGTTTGCAGTTTGTCCTTCCTTAAGCCTTTCCATATCAACTTCGTTAATGAAGGTTTTGACGACCATTTTTGAGAGATCCGCGATTGTCATTATCGGTGGACTTTGTGAAAATGCTGAACGTCCAGATGTCACGATCTCACCTTGTTCTATGGCGAGTTGTGTAACTGTGCCAGACATCGGTGCTTTTATGACAGTCCATTCAAGCCGTTCCTCCTGATTTTTCAAAGTGCTCTGCCTACGGAGAAGATTCGCATCTGCACTAACTTTTGATTGTTCAGTCAAATCCTTTTCATTTTTAATAGTCAGATTGAGTTCCTGTAACTGTGTAATTGCGTTATCCAAACGAATCTGACTTTCCTCTTCGGACTTCTCCCGCATTTTCTTTAGATTCTCTAAACTCAATTTCTGATATTGTATTGTTGATTTGCGAGTTTTTATGCCTGTTTTATGTGCAAGAATAGTACGTTCTTGCGAATCTATTGTTTTCTTTTGAGATTCTACACGTTTATTCGCATTCTTATATTGTGAGTCGGCACTTACGTACCGAGATTCTGCGTCTTCCAATGCTTTCTTGGATACAAGCTCGCCTTCATATAGAGATTTGTTCCTATCAAACTCTGACTTGGCTGTGTCTAAGGCAACTTTAGAAGATTCAAGAGATGTTTCGTATTCCCCAAGAGTTAACGTTGCTTGTTCAAGTGCAATATTCGCTTGTTCCAAAGAGATCTTATCCTGCTCTAACTCATTCTTTGTTGCTTGTAGATTCGTTTCTGCATTGCTAACTTGTGTAAGCGTAGTCGCTTTCTCTGTTTCAAGATTAGCTTTTGCGATTTTTACTGCAGCTTCTTTCTGAGTAAGTTCGCTGTTTAGACGATCTATCTTGAGTTCAATATTTAATTTTGCCTGCATCACTTGTGCTTGTGCAGCATCAACATCAGCCTTTGCTTGCTTCTGCTCCTCCTGATATATCTCTGGATCGAGTTCAACTAAAATGTCTCCTTCTTTTACAGTATCACCGTCTTTCACATATAATTTAACGACTTCCCCCTCAACGTTAGATTTAACTTCCACATCCAGTAGGGGTTCAAGATTCCCAGTTGCCCGGATTGGAATCTGAAAATCTCCAAGTTTCGCTACTTCAATTTTCTGAGCAGGTCCCGTCGATGCACCGTTCTTACCACGACTCAGGACAACCCAGCCTACTGCACCAATAAGTATGACAATGATACCTACGGTAATAATTAATTTTTTCAAAGTCCTAACCTCCTTCTATCATGTTGGGTTTCGCTTCGCTCTACCCAACCTACAAGTTTAACTTGGACTAACCACAAGGATTTAATCCGCTCTCAATGCTTCAACTGGTGTTAATTTCGCTGCCTTATGAGCAGGATACAGACCGAAGAACACGCCGATACCAACCGATACAACTAAGGCAATGAACATAGTTTCAAATGAAACAATTGATGGCCAGTTACTATCTTCCCATACAAATTTGGAGATGAGTGCTGCTGTCCCTTTCCCCATAAAAATACCCAAGAATGACCCGAGAATACCACCTGTCAAAGTTAAGACAGATGCTTCAATAAGAAACTGTGTGATGATATCATTGAAAGTTGCACCGAGTGCTTTCCGTAGTCCTATTTCCTGTGTCCGGTCCGTAACAGACACGAGCATGATATTCATTACACCGATGCCAGCGACCATCAACGCAATACCTGCAATACCCCCCATCAGAGCTTTCATGACCAACCCGACTTTATTAGCGGTCTTTAATTCCTCTGTTGCTGTCCAATAGTTATATTCTTCACCTGTATTTTTATGTATTCTACCTAATATCATTTTTGCCTCATCTATCACTTGAGGAATAGTATCAACATCAATAGCTTCCACGCGTATTCGTTCTACATCTTGTCTTCCCTTGAACCGATCTTGTAATGTCGTTAGCGGTATAATGAAGCGATCATCCCAACCTGTCGTATCCATTGCGTCACCCTTCTCTTCCATGACGCCTATGACCTTTAGGCGTACTTCGTATAGTCCCCTTTTCCCTCTCCAGTAAGACGGGCGTGACGCTTTGATTTCTTTATTCACAGGGTCTTCATTTGGAAATATCTCTTCAGCGATTTTTGAACCGATGACTGCGACGCTACTTGCTGCTTCTACTTCATTTTCATTAAAGAAGCGTCCGGATGCGGTATACCAGTTATAGGATCTATCATATCCTGCGGTTGATGCAACAATGCGAGATTCCTTCTTTCGTCCTTTATAAGTCACACTCCATCCTGGCATATCATCTTCAGCGATTACATTTACGACGCCGCTTGCGTTCTTCCATATTTCGAAAGCGTCGTCAGTTTCCAGATGTTCAGCACGGTTTCTACGCCAACGGCTTCTACCGCGAACTGCTTGCCCAGCTGCTCGACTTAAAGTTCCAGATTGTCTGTCCCAATCATTTTTATAGATCTCAATGATTTTTGTGCCACCAGTCCGTTCAATTTCACGCAGCACCATGGCAGACGAACCATCCCCGACAGAAACCATACTCACGACAGAACCAACTCCGACAATTATACCTAAAATAGTCAAACTTGAACGCAGTGGATTCCGTTTAAGACTGGCAATTCCTAAGACAATACATTCAAAAAGACCCATAAGTTCTCCAATTACTCAGTGCGTAACGCTTCAATTGGGGATAGTGAAGATGCCTTGAGTGCTGGATAGAGACCGAAAGATATACCGATCAATGCTGAGAAAGAAACGGAGATGACCACCCATTGCATGGAAATGACTGAAGGCCATTCGGGGACCATTTTTACGATCTTGACAGCCAGTACTGACATTGCTTCTCCGGCAAGCATACCTACACCTACACCTATTGCACCGCCGATCAGACACATTGCTATAGATTCAATCAAGAACTGTAGCATTATATCAAAACGTTTTGCTCCGAGTGCCTTGCGCAGACCAATCTCGCGGGTACGTTCAGTTACAGCGACCAACATCATGTTCATAATACCTATGCCACCAACAAGTAGTGAGAAGCCTGCAATACTCCCTAATGCGATTTTGATAACCTTACTAATTTTCTCCAATTGCGCCATACCTTCCCGCATATCCCTGAGATCAAAGAAGTCATCCTGATTATTGTGTCGTCTTCTGATTACATTCTTTACTTCCTCAATTGCCTTCGGTACATCTTCAACTGTGTTTGCATGTACAGATAGCATTGTGATGTAATCGTTTCCCGTGAAACGTTCTTGTGCGGTTGTGAGTGGCATAAACACCATATCGTCAAGGTTCCAACCAAATCGTAGGCTTCTTCCTCGTGGGTTCATGACACCTATGACGGTAAATCGTTCAGCCATCCGTGTTTGATCTCTTCTACCCCATCTATCATACCTGTCGCCACCTCTACCGATTTTTATTTCCTGGTCTAAAGGAGATTTGTTGCCGAACAGATTCAATGCGACTTCAGTGCCGATGACACAAACTTTTTCTTTATTCTCAATATCTTCCGCTGAAATGAACCTACCTTCCTGAATTCCCCAATCCATTGCTTCAGAGAAAGTATAATTTACCCCGTTATAGCCGCTTCGTACTTCTGCGCCATCATTCGTCTGAATTAGAACGCCTCTCCATTCAGGTATTCTGGGGACAGCGACTTTTACAGAGGGACATTCAGCCTCAATAGCTAAGACATCCTCATACTCAAAGTGCTCATTGCTTCTGTTTGGCATCCATCGACTTCCAACGCGTCTATAGCTGCTGCGAAACATCGTGAATTGGTTTACCCCACCAAGTTTTTGAGCATCTTGTAAGACAATCTCTTTAGCACCATCCCCTATAGATATCATTGCAAGAACCGAAGCTACACCGATGATTATTCCCAACATGGTGAGTAATGACCGGAGTTTGTTACTTCGGATTGCCGAAAGTCCTACAGAGAATCCTTCAAATATGCGCATTTCCTGTCTCCAATTTACTAAAAGAAGATACTTCTATACACGAATTTAGACAGTAATAAGCAGAAAAAGTTCGTCCAGATTATAACAAAAGACCAAAGTTCCTGTGAGTTAGAGTAGTATAATAATTGACGTAAATCTATCAAATTTGGTTTATTACAATTATCTACAGCAACTGGCATCTGTGTGTATAGTTGCTTGATAAATCAGGGATACTGAAATTCATTTGACATTTCTATCAAAATACTGCTATAATGTTAGAGGGTTATATACTGTTTAACTTAATATGAGGACTGAAATGAATTCCATTGGTCAAACTTTTGGCGGGTACTGGACAGAACAGAAATTGGAATGTGTAAGCAAGTACCTACATGCATACTCAACAATTATGAATAAGCAAAGATTTAATTTTGCATATATTGATGCTTTCGCTGGAACTGGTTACCGTGAACTAATACTTGATGAAGAAACAAATTGGTCGCTATTTCCAGAACTTGATTCACAGGAGGTAGTCAACTTTAGACAAGGGTCAGTACGTAATGCATTAGAGGTCCAACCTCCGTTCAATAAATATATTTTTATTGAAGAAAATAAAGTGAACTTTACCGATTGACCCAGGAACATTCACTATTTGGAGAAGAAAAACAATGGGAAAAAATTGGAAACATATTCTACGAAATTGAACAATACTTCATTAAGCGACTACAGGACAAATTTGCTGGTGTTGCAAACAACCCTCTTGTTCTACGCAATTCGAAGAATGTTCCATTATATTTACTATGTTTTGCTGTCGGGAATCAAAAAGGATCTACAACTGCACTTAAAATTGCTGAACACATCCTTGACAATCAACTACATGATCAACAAACACTTCCTCTGTTAAAGGAGTAAAAAATGGCAACCACTAACACAAGTATAGAGTGGACTGAATCTACTTGGAATCCTGTGCGGGGATGTACACGTGTATCAGAGGGATGTAGGTTTTGCTATGCTGAACGTATTGCAGCAAGGTTTTCTGGTAAAGGATTGGCTTTTGAAGGATTCGCAAAACAGACAAAATCAGGACCTCAATGGACACGAGAAGTTCTTCCCATCCATGCACTGCTTAAGGAACCTCTAAAATGGAAAAAACCGAGACGAATTTTCGTTAACTCTATGAGTGATCTGTTTCATGAAAACATCGAATTGGATTTTATTAGAGATGTATTTTCTGTGATGCAAGAAGCACATTGGCATAAATTCCAAGTCTTAACAAAGCGTTCTACTCGATTATTGCAATACAGTTCTGAACTCCCTTGGCCAAAGAATGTTTGGATGGGAGTGAGTGTTGAAGATGTTCGTGTGATAGATCGGATCGACGCTTTACGTGAAACTGGAGCAAAGGTTAAGTTTCTCTCACTTGAACCGCTAATTGGACCACTTCCCGCACTAAATTTGACTAAGATTGATTGGGTTATTGTAGGTGGAGAATCTGGTCCTGGGGCACGCGAGATGAGAAAAAAATGGGTAATTGACATCAGAGACCAGTGTCAAACAGAAAACGTGCTTTTTTTCTTCAAACAGTGGGGTGGTACGCGAAAAACTAAAACAGGTAGAGAATTAGATGGACGCACATACGATGAAATACCAGGACATTAATCAGTCCGAAGTGCTTCAATGGGGGAAAGCGTTGAGGCTTTGATGGCTGGATATAAACCGAAAGAAATTCCAATGAGGGCAGAGAAGGTAATGGATATCAGTACCCATTCTGTAGAAACAACAGAGGGCCACTCAGGTACGATCTTGGCAATTTTCACAGCAAGCATCGCCATGCCTTGACCAGCAAAAATCCCAACACCTATCCCTATCAACCCGCCTATACCACACATGAATACTGCCTCCATTATGAATTGAATGAGGATATCAAGTCGCGTCGCCCCAAGTGCTTTTCGCAAACCGATCTCCCTTGTCCGTTCCGTCACAGCAACTAACATCATATTCATAATGCCTATACCGCCTACGAGCAATGAAAAACCAGCAATACTACCAAGCGCAATCTTTATCATTTTGCTTATCTTCTCTAAATGCCTGATACCTTTACGCATTTCATATATTTTAACGAAATTGTCTTCACCTTTGTGTCGGCTGCGGATTACTTCTCTAACTTCTCTTACTGCGTTGGGTACATTCTCAACAGAATTTGCGTAGACTACGATCTCCTGTATCTTGTCATCACCTGTGAACCGTTCTTGTGCCGTTGTGATTGGGAAAAAGACCATACTGTCAAAACTCCACCCAAAACGTAGACTTCTTCCTCGTGGCATCATCGTCCCAGCAACTGTAAATCGTTCAGTGATTCTTCTTGTACGCCTTTTTCCATGTTCGTTGTAATACCTAACTTTTCTGACTATTTTGATCTCTTCACCCAAGGGGGAACGCTCTCCAAAGAGATCTTTGGCAACTTCTGAACCAAGCACACAAATTGTCATAGCATTATAGACATCTTCGTCAGAAATGAACCTACCTTCTTTGATTTTCCAGTCCAAGGCATTGTGAAATGCTGCATCTACACCATTATAGCCAGCACGAGTTTGGCCACCACTTGGTCCAATAATTAATGCCCCTTTCCAATCGCGTATACGTGGTGTCACTGCATGCACTGTTGGACATTCAGATTCAATCGCGAGTACATCACCATAATTTAGATATTCTTTTGTGCGGATCGGAATGGTGTGTCTCCCAAGTTTCTTGTGTGAACGTCTGTAGAGAGTAAACTGGTTTGCTCCCCCAAGTTTTTCGGCATCCTGCAATACAATTTCTTTTGCACCATCACCGATTGCAATCATCGCAAGAACTGAAGCTATACCGATGATAATACCAAGCATTGTAAGGAGTGAACGCATCTTGTTCGCGCGTATCGCTGCTATACCTATCAATAGACCTTCAAATAAACGCATGAAATCTTCCCAACTTTCAATAACGGACAAAAAAACATGTGGTTAAACGTTATTGAGTCAGAACGGTTTTTTCAAAG
>CAZURU010000254.1:1325-7921 GCA_964623585.1 uncultured bacterium | reverse complement strand
CTGCTTCATTCTAAACAGTCGGTAATGAGAGAAAAATTAATTGAAATGGTATTACCTTTAATACAAACGATACCTGTTTCATAGACAGAACATGTCTACGAACTGACTAAAGATATCAACGCCTTTCCCAAACTGGTCTATTGCCATCCATTCGTTGACGGTATGTGCTTGAAGGATACTCCCCGGTCCAATGATAACGGTCTCCATATACTTTGAGAATTCCGCTGCATCTGTGCTGTAGGATACAGTATGCGGCTCTGAATCACCCGTTATTTTCAGTGCTGCTTTTATTATTTCAGCATCCGGTTCAGTGCGAACAGGACCAGCATTGATGAATAGATCAAACGCTAAACCATACTTTTCAGCAACTTCACGGGCCCGCTCTATCCACTCCTCAGGATTGTCTCCTGGCATAGGTCGATAGTTAATATTACAGACACTCTTGGGTGCCGTGATATTCGCTGTACATTCCCCATCACTCATCGTAATATTCCAATCTGTATAGGGTGGTGTAAACTCAAAATTGTAATACTGGGTATCTGTCGTTAATTCCTGATGGATATCGCGCATCTCAGATAGGAAAGGAATCATCTTTAGATTAGCATTGTCACCTTCATCAGTGCTGCTATGTGCTGCGCGTCCGTGGGCAGTAACAGTAAATCGGACTGCTCCTTTGTGTGCATAAACGGCTTTTAACGCTGTAGGTTCTCCAACAACCCCGTATTCTGGAAATCCGTGTTTTTTGAACATTTCTGACTTCTTTACGACTGCCGTTGCACCAAAATAACCGACTTCTTCATCCGCTGTGATGACAACATAGAGTGGAGCGTCAAACTGAGAGGAAGAATATCGTGAGGCAACCTCAATCATGCAAGCAACACTGCCTTTCATATCGCAGCTGCCACGTCCATACAACTTACCATCAACAATCCGAGCTTCAAAAGGGTCTTCCTCCCAACCGATTGCCGGGACAGTGTCAATGTGTCCAAGCAGCGCAAGTCCTCGTCCGCCTGAATTGCCACCTTTCCTGCCGATTAGGTTGACCTTTAACGTACCAGCAGGATCCTTATATTCAACGCGTTCAACTTCACAATCTATAGATTCCAGTACCTGGGTAAGGTAGTCCATTACCTCTACATTGCTCTTAGGACTTACTGTATCATAACCTATCAGGGTTTTTGTCAATTCTATTGCATCCATAATTTAGGTTTTTACTTCCATTATATCACTATTCATCTGATTTTTAGAGTTGCCCACGTGATTGTCATGTTATGAGAATTTTTCTTGACTGACAATCCTTTAGCCTTCATATTTTGTTTAATTTCTTGTTCACTTAGAAGCCTATCATATACACGCACTTCGTCAATAATCCCGTTTAGATAATAACCTAACGTTTCACCTATTATCAAGGGTTTAGTAGAAGCGGCAACGGTTGTTTTTTCTGATACGACTAACTTTCCATCCTGATATAGAAAAGCCGATTCACCCTCAGTCGCCATAACAATATGAGACCACTCTGCTTCTATCAGTTTTCCATCTTCATGAAAATCTACCCATTCCCATCCACCTTGAAACTGGTAGTCGGAACTATACCGTAAGACATAACCAGTTCCTATCCACGTGAGTGCCTTTATGAGAATACCTTGGTATTTATTCATTTGTATAATATTTATCCAGAATTCAATAGTTCCCGCTTTGTCTAAACGGAGTGTATCTGTATCAGGGATTTCTAAGTAATCGTCCACACCATCAAATTCAATTGCTTCTCCGAATTTGCCCTTGGTTATTTTAGGTTCACCGTTGAGTGTTCCATGATTATTTCCCAAAACATCTTTCACGGTATTGTCTTGAATTGTCTCCTTATTTAGGGACCAATAACTGACTAATCCATCAGGAACGACTTCTGCGTTCAGCACATTTGCCGATACAAATGTTAGTATGAAGAACGATAGTATAGTCCCGTATTGTCGAATGTAAAGATATTTAGCTTTCATTTAGATAATTACACTAAAGAAACGTTCTACGCAAGATGTTCTTTCAAGAACTTACCGGTAAAAGATTTACGTGCTTTTGCAATTTCTTCTGGTGTGCCTTGTGCTAATACCTGTCCGCCCTTATGTCCACCTTCAGGTCCAAGGTCAATTACATAATCAGCAGTCTTTATAACATCCAGATGATGTTCAATCACAATGGCCGTATGTCCAGAATCAACAAGTCTTCCGATACTGTCTAATAACTTCTGAATATCAGCAAGATGTAAACCCGTCGTAGGTTCGTCAAGTATATAGAGATTATGTTTACCGCGTTTGATTTTGCTGAGTTCATTAGCAAGTTTTATGCGTTGTGCTTCTCCACCTGAGAGGATAGGTGCAGGATGTCCAATTTTCAAATATCCAAGACCCAATTCATTCATAACACTTAATTTGTGGTTAATCAGTCTTTGATCAACGAAGAACTCAACCCCATCCTCAATAGACATTTCAAGGATTTCGAATATATTCTTACCATTATAGGTTACCTCAAGTGTATCATCATTGTAACGGGCACCTTTGCATGTCGGACAAGTGACCTCAACATCAGGCATGAAGTGTAACTGAGTCGTTATTGAACCTTCACCGTGGCATTCCTCACAACGTCCACCCTTCACGTTAAAACTGAAACGCGACGCTGTATAGCCGCGGGCTTGCGCCTCAGGTGTGCTGGCATAGAGTTTACGTATATTGTCATAGAATCCGATGTACGTGGCTGGATTTGAACGCGGGGAGCGACCAATGGGAGATTGGTCTATGTTAATAACATCGCTGATATTCTCATGTCCTTTAAGTTCATCATGCTCACCATAAAGTGTACGACTGTCATGGTAGATAGAATACAGTCTTTTATAGATTATTTCATTGAGTAGTGTACTCTTACCAGACCCAGAAGCACCCGTAATACAGATGAAGACACCTAAAGGTATTTCAACGTTAATATTCTGAAGATTATTCTCTCTTGCACCAGTGATGCTTAGGAATTTCCCGTTAAGATTCCGACGTTCACCCGGCATTGGTATTTCCAGTTTCCCGCTCATATACAAACCAGTCAATGACTCGTTGCTCTTTACTATTTTGTCAAAGGAACCTTGTACTACCACATGTCCACCGTGAACACCTGGACCAGGCCCCATTTCAATAATATGGTCAGCTTCTCGTATTGTACTTTCATCATGCTCAACAACGATAACAGTGTTGCCAATATCACGAAGTTTTTGTAATGTCTCAATCATCTTCACGTTGTCCTTTGGGTGCAACCCTATACTCGGTTCATCAAGCACATAGAGCATTCCCATCAATCCAGAACCGATCTGTGTAGACAAGCGAATACGTTGTGACTCACCCCCTGACAGTGTAGCAGACCTTCTATTGAGATTCAGATAGTCAAGTCCGATTCCAAGTAGAAGCTCAATCCGGGTTACCAATTCTCCGATCACGCGTTCTCCTGCTTCCTGATGTTTCTCAGGCATTTCTGTTATACTGTTGAGGAAATCACGTAATTGTTCAAGATGCAATTCACCGATATCATGGATCGTATTACCATGCACAGTAACAAGCAATCGTTGTCGCTTCAGTTTTCTACCGTGACAATCGGGACACGTATGTTCCACCATAACCTTGCGAAGATATTCCTCCATCCCAGAGTGTGCTTCTCCCTGTTTCCTATATCTTCTGTACCGTCTATCAATCCGTGTGATAATCCCATCAAAACGTACAGGCATTCCGATGTGTCGTTTCTGCATAGGTTTGGCATCTTCGGCTTGACAGAGTGGAAACTCCTCCCCGCGGGTTCCATAGAATATGATATCCACAAGCTCATCAGGTATGTTAGCAAAAGGCATATTCAGGTCAATCTTATAGTGTTGTGCCAGACTATACATCATCCTGCCATCCCATCTGTCAGGTTCATAGTTAAATGCTTGTTTGACAAAAGCACCTTCCGCTATGCTGCGCGTTTTATCTGGAACAAGTAAATTCGGATGGACCTGTAGATATGTACCGAGTCCAGAACACGTTATACATGCACCCGTTGGTTCATTAAAGGTAAAATGGTGCGGTCCCAATTCACACATCAAAACACCGTGTTCTTCACATCCAAAGTCTGACATAAACGCATCAAGGTCTACATCTTCATTTGCCGGTAGTTCAATATGAAAACGCATGAAACCTTCACCAACTATCATTGCATGTTCAAGTGCTGCCAATACCTGTTTATCAATACCATTCTTTATATAGAATTTGTCCACAATCACCTGAATATCATAATCTTTATCAGGATCAAGTTCTGCTTCTTCACTGATATCGTGTTCTACGCCGTCAACGCGTACGTGTCTACATCCTTTTGTTCTTATATCGTCAAAAAGGTATTCGAAATCTTCACCGTATATTTTAAAGACAGGTGCATGTATTTCTACTTCTGTATCGTCCGGGAGGGATAGCAGCTTTTCAAGAATTTGATAGTGGGTTTTGATGGGGATCTCTTTTCCGCAGTAAGGACAGTGTGCAATACCTATAGTAGCAAACAGCATTCGCAAATAATCCTGCAGATCGGTCATAGTTCCTACTGTTGAACGCGGGTTCATAGTAACCGTCTTCTGTTCAATTGAGACAACAGGAGACAACCCATCAATGAAATCAACATCAGGTTTTTTCAGCTGCGTAATAAACCTTTTGGCATAAGTTGACATTGATTCCAGAAACCTACGTTGTCCTTCAGCATACACAGTGTCAAATGCTAATGAGGACTTTCCTGATCCACTGATTCCTGTTACAACGACAAGTTGATCTCGTGGTATCTCAACCTCTATATTTTGAAGGTTATTCTCTCTCGCACCTTTTACTGAGACCGTTTGTCTCATATTTGCCCCCTTCTATTATAATACCATTTCTAATTGTACGTTGCTTATTTCCTAATAGAAAAACGATTGGACATCTGTTGCAGTTACACCTCCAGCATCTTCCTCATCTGGTAACAGACCAAACAACCTATAAAAAAGGATTGTTAATATCATAGAAATATGCTGGTTCGTCTACCGAAACTTTGCTATCCATCGTCAATCGTATAGGTGAAGAGAACAACTCCAGAACATCCTTCCGTGATAGCCATTCACATGCCATGCTGAGCCACAACTGACGACTTCCAAAATGATCATAGATGTCAGACAGTGAACGTTCTCCGCCAGCATCCTCCAGAAAATCAAGGATAGGTTTAAAGAAAGTCTGTATATGTTCATCTAAAAATACGTCAATTTTATCTAATACCTTCGCAAGAACTGACTCGTCCTTTGGAATATCAAGAATATCTGTAAAAATAGCATTAAATAATTCGGGATTACTTTTGAGTGCTTGATAAATAGCCTTACGTTTAGGGACGTCTCCGTTCATGATGGCTTCAATACGTGCCAACTCTTTAACTGCAATCATCAAGTAATAGAATGTATAATCATAATCCTTTTTCACATAGAACCATTTTTCAGTTTTGTCAAGGATCGTCGTTAACCCTCCTGCCATATTCAACAATTGCGTCTGTTTATCACGTTCCCCAATTACATCAAGGTCTTTATGCAACTCTTTAAGTGTAGGATCTTTGGTAAAAAGTATCTCACTTTGAGCATATAGTGCATGCAGATGCCCCCCTTGTAAGTTGCGTTCCAGTAACTTCTTATATCCACTTCTATTTACCAACCGAACTCTAATAAGGATCCCATCCTCAATTAATTGATATTCATGCTTTTGAAACTTCGTTCCATCTCTCATGATGAGTGTAATATGGATGTTGGTCTTTTCCCATACGTTCTCCTCTTTGAGATTACTTGTGAGTATCGCAGCAACGATATAGCGATCCTCTACAATTGTGTCAGCGAACCTTTCTAAAGCTTCTTCAATTTGTGGATGAAATTCTGATTTCAGTTTCGGTGCGCGAAACTCAGTTACCAATTCATCATAATAGTATGCAGGTTCTTCTAATGTAATCTGACTCTTAACCGTCAACCGAATAGGGGTAGATACCTGTTGGATGACTCCTTTCCACGCTAACCATTGACAGATTACATCAACAGATGCATCACGGAACTTGGTATGAAAATATGCGTTCAACTCAGAATTTGATTGTGGTCCTTTCTGTTCCTTAAGATAATCCAAAATTGATTGGAAGATAAACTGTCGTCTGTCAATATAAGCATTCACAGCATCAAGTGCATCTTGTATAACTTTTTCGTTCTTTTCACAGTTTATTAGGTCAGTATATACATGTCCAAAGAAATCTGGATTATATTCCAACGCAGGTTGTATCACTTCTCGTGCAGGAATCTCATCATTCAACAGCACCTCAATACGTGCTAAACTCTCCACAACACTTAGGAGTGACAGGAAGCATGTTATTATATCTCCATTCACATAATACTGTTTCTCGGCATAAATTAGGGTTGGCAATGTATCGGCAATAACGTTTAGCAGTTGTAGCTGTTTGTCACGCTCACCGATACTATCCCTTTTTGCGTTCTTGTCGTACCATTCCTTGATAGAGTCATCACGAGAGAATAACAACGTACTGTGTGAGAAATA
>CAZURU010000254.1:0-1315 GCA_964623585.1 uncultured bacterium | reverse complement strand
TTGAAAAAACGAACCTTCTTGCGCGATATCATTTGCCCTTTTTAAATAATTTTTTGGATTCAAATTTGAATTTATAATAACACTTTTTTATACATGTTATAAAAACGACTCTCTTGGTCGTATACCATCCTTACCGATTATCTCAACGTCTAAATCGGATTTTTCCCACACCTGCGCATAAGAGAAACTACCAGCAACAATCATTGCAAGCATATTTGGATCCGCCTTTACCCTCTCAACAAGCATATCGACGGCTTCATAATACTGTTGTTCAACATCAACCGGTGTTCTCATGGTTGCAATCTCCTATATCCTACAATTCACAAATGTTTATCTATGTAGTACAAAATTCAAGTCTGGTCAAATTAGGTAATATGTGGTAGGGGAATGAAGATTAAGATTTTAAACGCGAGGTGGTTTTATGCACTTAAAGGTCCTTAAGAGTTCCTTTTTTCTTCTCTTCAATAGCTTCCGCAGTCAAGAAATCCAATTTACCAGCTTCTGAATCATCTTCAATCTCGCGGTCCCATTTTTTCCAATCTAATTCGCTGAACCACTGTCTTAATTGTTTGTATTCGGCTTCAGGTAGAGCGAGGATCTCTTGTTGAATTTTCACAAGATGCGACATAATACTTTCTCCTTTAGTCATAAATCATATAGTAGATTATGGAACTAATTAGACTGATATTTTCTTAGAAAATACTTAGTAGGATATTTCATTTCTTATCAGATTAACAAATCTGCAGTATATTTTCAACATCTTCTTTATATGTTTTGTACTATTTGCGATAGTTTCAACTCAGAGCGAACTGCTTCCCGCACTTCACCACAGATACGCATTGCGTTATAAGCATCACTCGCAGTAGCGATCTCTTCTGGATACCGAGAATCCACCGCATGTTTTGTTAATGTTGATAGATCATTCTGCCAAACACCCCAGGCAGGTATGGTCGGTAGAATTAAGTCTAACAGATCATTCAAATTGTGTGTTCTCTGTATAGGAATGTTATTCTCTTGTAGCCACGCCTTTAGATATTTCTCTACACACTGCTGCGCCAAAAAACAGATAACATGGTATATAGGGTTCGTACCGTAATGAAGTTGTTCAGCTGCATTGAAATCACCTTCAGCCTTTTCTACCCATTCTATCGTAATCGGATTCATGTCTGTATTCTCTGTTTTGTGTGGCATGATATAGAAACCATCGGTTTCATATAGCACTTGTCCTTTCTCAGTGATTTCGCGCAGAAACCAGTCATTGTATGAAAGACGATGTGCTATGTATTCTGGAGAACGGACGAGTAGGTCAATATTA
>CAZURU010000253.1:0-7946 GCA_964623585.1 uncultured bacterium | reverse complement strand
GGGACAGTGCGCGTCAGTGGTGATAACTCTTGGGTCGTCTTTGTGAACGGAGAAGAAGTTGCACGTAATGGAACTTGGCAAGCTCCAACTGTTAGTGAATTCACACTCGACAGTGGATATGCATTAATCGCAGTTTATGTTCACGATACTGAACCGGGGGCTCAGGGTAAAGGCGGATTCCTCGCTGACATCATACTTAATGACGAACCTAACTATATCGGTACCGGTGAGGATGGTTGGTTATGTCAGGCGGGAAAACCTATCGCGGACAGAAACGATGGGTGGGAAAAGATAGATTTTGATGATAGTGATTGGGAAGATAAACTGCAAATCTATGACAAATTCGGTGGTGGAATCTGGGCAGGCGGTGCAGGTACAATGCGGAATGTTCTCAAAGATCCGGACTGTGAGGCGAATTGGGTTTGGTGTGGACCAAATGATGCAGAAGACGACATTTATTTCCGTTATACAATTGGTCAACTCCCTGTTGAACCTAAAGGCAAAGTCACAACTTCTTGGGCACACATTAAAAATAGTGTAATGTAATTCTAACACAAAAAAGGAGAATACAATGAAGAAACTTTTTGTTTTTACTTTTATAGCCATCTGTCTAACGGCATCCAGTCTATGGGCAGCAAAACTACGAATCAATGGAGACAACACTTGGGCAGGCTTCATCAATGGAGAAAAAGTTGCTGAAGGGGACATCTGGCAAGTCGCCACTGTAACAGAATTTGAAATGCCTGACGGTTATGCTATTATTGGGGTCTATGTTCACGATACTGAACCCGGAGCAACTGGACGAGGTGGCGCACTCTTTGATGTCATACTTGATGATGGAAAATATATCCCATCGGATGAAACATGGAAAGCAGATGCCGGACCACCACTCGCTGAACGAAATGATGGATGGGAAACACTTGATTTTGACGACAGTGGTTGGGAAAACGCAACTCAACTCGACCAATTCGGGTCAGGTATCTGGGCAGGCGGAGCAGGTACAATGCGACAAACACTCAATAACCCTGATTCTACCGCATACTGGGTCTGGGCAGGTCCTAATGATGTTGAAGACGATGTATATTTCAGAAAAATTGTCGGGGAACTCCCACCTACTCCCGTTCAACCACAAGGTAAAGTAACTACAACATGGGGTTCTCTAAAAGCTGCCCGTTAAATCGGACTAATTGTGAACGGTTTCCTAAACCGTTCACAATCCCTTACCCAACACAAAGTGTATGATAATTAAGGCATAGGATAACTAAATGGAACAGATACGGGAACTCGCGCTATTATTGGAATCCGGGATTGCAGAATATGACGAACAACTGAAAGCACTACAAGCGGAAAGATTGAAATACATCCGTCTGCAAATGACAGATGGATTTGGTACTGATGAAGGTGAAACCAAAGATTCATGGTTGCTGCACCTTAAGCAGTTGGAAGCTTCATTAGAGATACGATTAAATTCGTTAAAAAAAGCAATTCAGAACTCTGCTTCAGCCTTCCAACAATCTGAAACAGAATAGCAAATGACTATCCTCACCACCAATCTTAACAACACTCTTTTCTGTCTATGCATTGTCTTCTTACTCTCTACTGTATTGTGTGTGTCTGCACAGGAAACAGAGACCGTAACCCTATTCCAAGAAGCGATTCGGCAACAGAACTTAGGGTTAGCGTTTCTCGAAGAATCACAACCCTCAAAAGCAATTCCAGCGTTTACAGAACTTATCGCATTACTGCCTGATGAAGCAATCGGATACGGTAACCTTGCAGTTGCACATCTACGTCTTCAACAAGCGGATATCGCTGAAGAGTGGGTTAAGAAAGGGATAGGGGTAACCCCAATGGAGAGTCAATTGCATTTTATACTGTCTGAAGTCCATCTATTGAAAGGGCAGGTGGATCAAGCAGTGGAAGCGATGAAAGAAGCAGTGCGATTAGCTCCAGAAAACTTAGAATTTAGATATAGACTTGTCCGTCATTACATTGGACAAAGAAATGATCCGAATGCCCAAAAGGAAGCACTCACACATCTACAAGAACTTCACTTGCGCACTCCTGTCAACATCGTAATACTCATGAAATTGTCTCAAGCACTCATCAGACAAGAACAGTACGATGCAGCAGAAAAGATATGCCAGCAATTAAATATCCTCTTGGAAGACACCGATCCAGATAAACTAAAATACCTAACTGAAGGGATAGCTGCAATACAGAAAAGCAATCAGAAATTAGCTTCACGAAACATCCAAATTTTTGAGAATGTACATCGTGCAAGTCCAAGATATCAACAAGGAATCGGTGAACTTGTTACCAATATTATCGGACATCCGATCGAGAAATTTCCCCTGGGACTAAAATCAAGACTTACTGCAAAGCAGAGCATACCTATAGCGATAGAATTTGTAGGTTCTTCTGAACAGATAGGTTTGACAGCGAGTCAGAACCAACGTTCTGGACATAAGCAGTTTTCTTTAGTTGACTACGACAACGATGGTGATATGGATATATTCTCAACGCGATCACCAGCACTATTCAATAATGAAGATGGCACGTTCGTACCTGACTTACACTATCAAGAAATCATACAGCAGTTTTCACTTACCCCTTATGCATCCCAATTTGCAGATCTAAACAAAGATGGAAAATATGAGATTCTGTTACATTCCACATCTGGCATTACGGTTCTTAAAACAGCCGAGGATAAATCTTGGGACGCAAAGCCAATAATACAGCATGAGAAGTACGGACCTATAAGGAACTTCCTTCTTACAGTGGATTATGACCATGACGGTGATCTTGACATCTTTATACAACATGTAGGTATCAAGATGTACCGCAACAACGGGGACGAATCGTTTGTAGATGTAAGTACTCAAACCTTTATAACAACGGATGCTGATAGAAAAGCACAGAGAGATATAGTTGTAGATGATGCTCTGGCAGCAGATTTTGATGACGATGGTGATATTGATATTATTGCCATTCATAGCAACAACGGATGTATAATCTTTGACAATTTAAGACAGGGAAAACTGCGCGCGTTATATGCAGAAACTGGAATCCCGCAAAATGAACGTTACACTGCCATGACAATAGGTGATTATGACAACGACGGGGATATTGACATAATGCTTGCATCCCAAATAGGTATTCATTTCTATAGAAATAGGGGTGATGGTACTTTTGTTGTAGACAGACGATCAATCCAAATATTAGAGAGAAGACCTGTTAATGTAATGCAGCTTAAAAGTCTCGATTATGACAATGACGGCTTTTTAGATTTATGGTCTATCACGTTAAATGGTTTATTCCTATATCGTAATGATGGTACTGGTCGTTTCACTGATGAGAGTTCAACTTTAGATGAAAGCTTCCGAATGCAGGAATGTATCTCTGGTGCAATTGCCGATTACGACAATGATGGAGATTTAGACCTATTTTTCAACAACAGAAATGGACAGATACGAACTTTACAAAATAACGGTGGCAACAATAACAACTGGATAAAGGTACAGTTAGAAGGTATCGCCACAGGAAACAACAAAGTCAATAGGAACGGCATAGGGTCAAAGCTTGAAGTAAAAGTTAGCGATCTATATCAATTGCGTTATACATCAGAACGGGTCTCACATTTCGGTTTAGGGTCTCATGATATAGCGGATGTCGTCAGGGTTGTCTGGACGAACGGTGTCCCGCAGAACGTTATTGAACCGAAAGCGAAACAGAAGATTCTTGAGAAACAGGTACTGAAAGGATCATGTCCTTTTCTCTATGTGTATGATGGTGAAAAGTACCAGTTTGTCACCGACCTACTGTGGCGTGCCCCCCTTGGACTTGTAACCGCTATGGGTTTCGTTGCCCCAGACGAGACCAAAGATTTCGTAAAGATTCCAGCATCACAGATAAAGCCAAAATCGGGTAAATATTCCATTCAGATTACAGAGGAACTATGGGAAACCGCATATTTTGATATGGTCAAACTCATAGCAGTGGACCATCCTGAAACTACTGATATTTATGTGAACGAACAGTATACACCGCCCCCGTTTTCAGAATTCAAGATATATAAGGTGTCTAAAAAACGGTATCCAAAGGCAGCGACAGATCATCTTGGAAATGATGTCTCTGATGCACTTAGAACATCTGACTATCGTTATGCTGTTGAACATAATCCTGGTCCATATCAAGGTGTCGTAACACCGCATTCAATCATTCTTGATCTCGGTGATGTGCCGAATGATGAACAGATAACGCTCTATCTGAACGGATGGATATTCCCAACGGACACGAGTATCAATGTTGCTTTATCTCAAAACCGATCCCTTATACCGAGTTTTCCTTCACTTGCAGTGAAGAATGGAGCAGGAGATTGGGTTACAGTAAAGGATATGATAGGAATTCCCGCTGGCAAAAACAAGACTATAATTGTTGATCTGACAGGTATTTTTCTATCGGAAGACCGACAGGTTCGTATTTCTACAGATATGCAAATCTATTGGGATGCAGCCTTCTTCACAGTCGGAATTCAGGATGTTCCTATTAAAATTACAGAACTGAATCCAGACAGTGCAGACCTGCATTATCGCGGTTTTTCTGAGATGTATCGTCCAAACGAGCATGCACCCCATCTGTTTGACTACGAAAAGTTGACAACAACGCCACAATGGCGAGACTTAGCTGGATACTACACACGCTATGGAGATGTCAAGCCTTTACTTCAGAAGGTTGATGATATGTATGTTATCCTCAATGCGGGAGATGAAATAACAGTTGAATTTGACGCGTCACGTCTACCCCCACTAAAAAATGGTTGGAAGCGTGCCTTCATCCTCTATAGCGATGGATGGGATAAGGATGGGGACATCAATACACTCACTTCTCAGACAGTTGAGCCATTGCCCTTTCACGGCATGTCATCGTATCCATATCCGAATAATGAGCATTACCCTGATAGTGAGGAACATCAACGTTATCGGTTAGAATATAACACCCGTCGTGTGACACATAAACTCCCACCGTTGTTACGCAAATGATTGAATATGAAGTTTAAATAATTAAACGGGTAATTTCTTGTTCGCATTATACAGGTCCACCAATAAACGGGTAATTACCCAAATATTTTCTTTAACTTCATATGCAGGTATTCAGTCATTTATTTATGTTTTATCTTTAATTTTACGCAAAGGAAAATACAGAAAACCAGCTGCTATTAGTAGAATGCAAGCCAGAACAACATAAGAAAACGCACCGTTTCCATATAACCCATCCAGATGTGTAATACTAAAAAAGTTCTTAAATATTGGGGGATGCAAAGTCCTATCATAAAGCCATCCACTAAGAATCGGACCTAAGACTCGGCCCAAATTCAAGAATGCATCCATGATCCCGATTGCTGTGCCTTGTCCGATATGTGTCTGTTTAGAAATCCATGAGGTATTCGTAGGACGGATTAATTGGTAGCCGATACCAGTTATGGTGAGATAGATCGTGAGCGTAAGAAATGAGAAGGCATTGACAAGAAGCGCCATTCCTAAGACATTCAGCAGCATACCAGCTATTATGATTTTACGTTCCCCGAACGTGTTTATCAATCTTCCGAGTAATCCACCTTGCATTGGCACCACAATAACCCCCATGATCATGAACATATATCCCAATTCTTTCTGTCCATACATCCACATATCTTTAATAAACAGTGGAAATGTTGCCTCTAAACCGGCGAAACTGAATGCAGAAAAAAAAGCGATAAGAAACAACGGAGTTAGTGGTGATTTTATTGAAGTCTTGCTGTATAGTTCGCGAGGTGTGACCCATGTGTGTTCAGATGCTGTCTCTTTTTGGAGCGACTCAGGTAAGGTCATAAGAACAAAAATAAACGTTAAGAGTGATAGTGCACCAGCAACAAAGAAAGGGATATCATGCCGACCCATCACACCACCAATTGCAGGTCCAAGAATGAACCCGAGTCCCATTGCTGCACCCATCAGACCCATACCGCGTCCACGTTCTTCAGATGTGGTTACATCCGCAACATACGCCATGACAGTCGGTATCACAGCAGCGGAAGCGATCCCGGCAGCACTACGGGTCAACAATAGCCAGATATAATCAGTGCTTATGCCAAAACTGACTAAAGCGATTGCATTACCTAACAATCCGAGTAGTATTGCTGGTTTTCTACCGTGTTTATCAGATAGTTGTCCCCAGAGTGGCGCGAATCCCAGATGCATGCCAGAATAGATAGAGATGAGTATTGAAATTTCGGTGGGAGATGCCCCAATATCTTCAGCGTAATAAGCAAGATTTGGTATGATGATTCCAAACCCAAGCATTACGAAAAAGAGGGTTAAGAACAGGAGAAGAAGTCTGGATTTTTGCATTCGTAAGTTAATATACCTGTTTCAACAAAACTAAGATAGATATAATTCATGCAGTATGAACTATTATAGCAGTGCAGTGATGATATGTCAAGGTTGGTATTAGGGGGTGTGTAAAGTTTTTGTCACTATAGAAAAAGGATCGCTGACCCCTTGCTCCAGATGAAGTTAAAATAATTAAACGGGTAATTTCTTGTTTGCATAAGGCACGCTCACCATTCTGCTGGCGAGGTTTGGAAACCTCTCCAAATTACCTAAAGTATTATTTTAACTTCATTAGGAACGATATGATTATAGAAGAACTTGGACTGTCCACTGGTGGCATTATCTGTTTGAGTTCACAACGGAAATTATTTTCAAATCAGGACTTACGCATTCCCCTCGCTTGCGGGGGGATAAAGGGGGGTAAATCCTTAAAAATAGCAGAAAATCCAAATAATCGAGGAGAAAATCCTTGAAAAAGCGAAATTCTAAACAGAAAAACCCACATTTGCGTAAGTCCTGCAAATATTAAAGTGTGTGATATAGTCAGAAGCAATCTAAATGTGATTTTGATGCGGAGCTGGCAGGCCTTAAGAAGAAAGGGATTGCTTTTCCGAGTTGGTATGATAGTTAACCAATTGCACTTTCTGTAAATCTGTTAGGATTTGCGGCTCATGTAAAAGATGTGTGCGGTTGTTTTTAATAAAGTCAATTGCCATGCGGGTTAAATGTTCTCATTAGCACTCATTCTTTACATTAGCCGGATTTGCTTGAAACGCTATCCCTCATTATGTTTTGCATACTTGTTGTTACACTTTGAAGGTCTTCAATAATATTGATTAGGTTTTCAATTGAGTTCGTATTTTCGGAAACCTGTTTATCTAATTTTTGAATCAATGCTTTATTTTCGGAAACTTGTTCATTGATAATATGAATCAATGCTTTATTTTCGGAAACTTGTTCATTGATAATATGAATCATTGCTTTATTTTCAGCAACTTGTTCGTTGGTTTTATGAATCAATGCTTTATTTTCAGCAACTTGTTCATTGGTTTTATGAATCAATGCGTTATTTTCAGCAACTTGTTCATTGGTTTTATGAATCAATGCGTTATTTTCAGCAACTTGGTCCTTGATTTCTTGAATGTCCTCTTTAACGTCTTCCCATAATTTTTCATTTTTTGCAGTTTCAAGTGCTGAACGTTCCAAGCCGTTAGCAATTTTGTTCCTGATATCGCTAATTTCATTCAAAATATGAGACATTTGGTTAGCTCTCTCGTCTGATTGTCTTTTACGGTTAAAAAGCCAGACAAAAAAGATTCCCAATCCTGTTGCAGTAAGGGATGTAAGAATAGGCAATATTGTAGTATGCAACATTTGTATATCTCTTCACTATGACAGATGATTACATTCAAAGAGTTTTAATAATACATTCTTTTTCATAATTATACCACAATTTTTATTATAAAGTCAAATGGAAGTATTTCTTAGGGTGTGTAAACATTTTGTCACTCTATTTGTCTGAATCGCGGATTACGCGGAGGACACGCCAGTTACATAGATGGGCGCGGAAGGGGT
>CAZURU010000252.1:5791-8000 GCA_964623585.1 uncultured bacterium | reverse complement strand
TCGTTCCTCAACCCAACCTACGGAAGAATGGTAGAATAATAATTAAAATTGGTATAAGATAGAACATCAGATAAAGCAACTCGCTTTTTTGCGTTCAGTTAGGGAGTGATACCCCCTAACTTCTTATTCATATTATGCCATATAAACCCAGTTTATATAAGGATTTAGAACGCTTTAATTACTTTTTACAATGCTATAGCTTAAACAGTGTCAGCCAGCAAGGAGAATCACATGAAATACTTTCTAATGATCTTTATACTACTTTCAACTATCACACTATCAGCATTTGCTGATTTGACATCAGATGACCTGCTGAAAATTGCTGAAATTGTCAAGACCTCTGAAACGGAAATGAAAGCCGAGATCAAGACCTTAGAAACAGAAATGAAAGCCGAGATCAATGGCTCAGAAACCCGAATGAGAGAGCACGTTGACATAAAGATTGGCGGCATTGACACACGCATCACAGACACAAGAAATCTATCATATGCCCTCATTGCATTTATTGGCGTTGTCATTGGTATACCTGTTTGGCGTAACACAAAAGATGACCGTGACCTCAAAAAGCAGGTAGAAACACTTACAGCTGAGCTACAAATTCTCAAAGAACGTATTGATAGCCTTTAATCGGACTTCCTGAAGGCATCTCTTGCAATACAGGAATAACATAACTCCGAATTGTCAACCCCTCAATCGTTTCCGTTTCAACTCGCTGTTCAGGATTTTCCCGATGGTCAAAAACTATATAATACCCATCAGGCACACCCTCTGTGTTGAGATACGCAACAAGTTGTTCTTTCCCCGACTGATAACGATTGTCACCTCTCCATATCTTTGTTTCTACGATATATTTCCGTTGGTTATGTGTTATAATTATGTCCATCCTACCTCTGCCTGTCTGAACTTCAAGGTGCATAAAACCACCAATGATTTTTACAAATTGATCAAGATAAGCAAGCAAGAGATGTCTGCCAACGGATTCTTGTGGTGTATCAGGAACCTGTAGAATTCTAAATCCTGCGCGTCCAATGAAATCTCGGAAGTTATCCAGTAATGGTTTCATATCAATGTGTCCCGCTGGGGTGAGATAATTGAAAAATCCATCGTTGCCACCTTCCGGGAGATATCGATGCTCTAAACCGTTGACTGTTGGTTTAAAGGTTCTCATAATGCGGTAGAGATAGATAGGATTGATAATTTCACACATACCATCAGATGCTTTTTTAATGACACCGTAAGTGGCAAGGTCGCTGATAATATCATCATCCATATTGAAAACCACGCCACCATCCTGTTCCATAATTCGCATGAGCAAACTTTCAAAACGTGGGTCTCTGCGGATATTGGTTGTAAGATGCTCAATATTGGTGTTTCGTTCCTGTAGGAGTTGCGCGTGTGCCTTTGCGAAATGTGTCATCTCAATCGGTTCAGTTTTCGGAATGTTTAGTTCTTCAGTGAGAATCTGCGCAAATCGGTTGACAAGTACCGGTTGTCCCGCTGTCTGCTTATGGATAGATTCAATCACCTCTGGAGCAAACGGTTGTCCGACTTCCTCAGTATATTGTTCAATTAAATCCTGTACCTGCTCAAGCGTAAAGTTTGGGAGATGAAACTCGTCTTGGATATTGAATGGAGAAATAGATCGGTCATAGTTGAGTTGGGCAATACTCTTAACGCCGATGATTCCAACGCTGTGCGGACATCGTGGTTTGCCGGCAATGTAGATATGACGTAACGTATGCAGAAAATCGCTCAACGCATCTGGCGGAATACCATCAAACTCATCAATGACTATGACAAATTTCTGTGGCAATAGTAGACGTTCAAGGTGCCTAAAAAACCTTCTCATTGCAAGATGATCTGTTAGTCGCGTGTCTGTCAATAATTGGCTTAAGTCCTCAGGTAATGATTCGTCGCGGCACTGAAACACGTTCAGAATTCCTTCGCAAATATCTTGGTAAAGGTTTTCATAAAAAACCGCAATAGAAGTATTCTTATAAATATCAAAATTCAGTTGAATAGGGAAGTAGGCAAACTTTTTCGGGGAATCGGTTTGAACGATAGCACTGTCCGATTCATAGACAGAGACAAGCGTTTCTAAAGCAGTTTGAAAGAAGGTGGTCTTACCCGTCTGTCTCGGTGCAAAAAGGACGACATATTTACCATCTTCAACACGTTTGAGGTAGTCGGTTAGTTCCTCAGAACGCGG
>CAZURU010000252.1:0-5781 GCA_964623585.1 uncultured bacterium | reverse complement strand
TTTTACCACATTCATTTGATGTCGTCAAGGTGCGCGGATTCAATATCTTCCATAATATACCCGATAACATCGGGTGTTGATTCCCTATCTATCCATCTTATACGTTTATCTTTACGGAACCACGTTAACTGTCTTTTGGCAAAGCGACGGGTGTTCTGTTTGAGTTGTTCTATCGCCTCAACATAAGTGCATTTTCCATCAAGATATGCTATCAATTCCTTGTAACCGAAACTTTGAAGGGCAAAGGTGTCCCGTGAATATCCCGCTGCTAACAACGTCTCTACTTCTGCTATCAATCCGTTAGCAAGCATTATATCAACCCGTTGTTCAATGCGACGATAAAGTATTTCACGAGCCATTGTTAACCCGAAGGCGATGAACGGATATCGTTGGTTTCCGTGTTGCCATTGCTGCTGGTGTTCGGACATGGGGATGCCGGTAAGTTCATAGACTTCAAGTGCACGGATGACGCGAGTTAAATTGTTAGGGTGAATCCGTTCTGCTGATTCTGGATCGCAAGCGCGGAGACGATTATGGAGTGCATCAACTCCGTGTTTTTCTGCCTCTTGTTCAAGGCGTTTTCTGAATGAAGGGGATGCTGCAGGTCCCTCAAACAAGCCATCAACAAGCGACCGAAAGTAGAGACCCGCTCCACCGACAAGCAACACCTGTTTTTCTCTATTCTGTATATCTGCAATTGCTGCGTCTGCCAGGGATTGATAGTCGGCAACAGAAAAGGGGTGTGTGATGTCTACACAATCTATGAGATGATGGCGCGCCGCTTGTTGTTCTGCGGAGGTAGGTTTGGCAGTGCCGATGTCCATCTGACGATATATCTGTCGGGAATCGACGGATATAATTTCGGCATTCAGAAGTTGGGCAAGTTGAATCGCTAATGTTGTTTTACCAACTGCTGTAGGACCGAGGAGACAGAGGAGTTTTGATTTCATCTATCAAGTGTTATTACGAGCGTCCACAATCCACCCGCCACCGATAACATATTCACCGTCGTAAAAGACGGTGGCTTGTCCGGGAGTAATTGCACGGCGTGGTTCATCAAATTTGACGACCGCTGCTGTGGCGTTGATAGGAGAAATAGTCGCAGCTCCACCTTCATCACGGGAACGAATTTTGACGTTAGCACGTATCGGTTCTGTCAACCTATCTATAGATATAAGGTTTATACGTTCAACATGCATGGTATCTTCAAGTAGATCGTCGTTTTCCCCTACAACGATGGTATTATCGGATACGTTGAGTTGCGTCACATAGAGCGGTTTTCCTACTGCTATACCGAGGCCACGTCGTTGTCCAACGGTATAAAACGGCACCCCTTGATGTTTGCCGAGTACCTTGCCATCCTTGTCAATAATATCGCCGCTTTCAATTTTCTCAGGTATCCTATCCTGTATGAAACGTCTATAATTAGTATCTGCTACGAAACAGAGTTCTTGACTCTCAATCTTTTCGGCAGTCTTCAATTGATATTTTCGCGCGAGGCCACGCACTTCTGCTTTGGAATATTCACCGAGGGGCATCATTGCAGATTGAAGCTGTTCCTGTGTGAGTGCTGCGAGGAAATAGGACTGATCCTTACTGACATTGTGTGCTTTGCGTAGAAGATAGCGTCCCGTTTCTGGGTGCTGTTCTATACGTGCATAGTGTCCGGTTGCTACGGCATCACATTCTAATGTCTTTGCCAGGTCAAGGAGTTTGCCGAATTTGAGTTCTCGGTTACAGACCATGCACGGACTCGGTGTTCTACCGATAAGGTATTCCGAAACGAAGTAATCAATAATCTGTTCTTGAAAAATATCCTCATAGTTCACGCCGTAGAATGGGATACCGAGTTGCGTAGCAACACGTCGGGCGTCCTCAATGCCTTCAAGCGAACAGCAATTGGGACGTTCGGGCTCAACTTCAATTGTATCGGGTGAACCGAGGCGCATGGTGATACCGGTGACATCATAACCTGCATCAACCATCATGGCAGCGGTAACAGAACTATCTACACCACCGCTCATTGCGACGAGGACTTTTTCCATGGGATTACCTTGAGGTGTTTATGGCACACGGTGTATACCAACGACTATGAAACAAACGGCACACGGCGTGTGCCGATACCATGCCTACTATGAGACCTGCCAGTGTTCATTACCAGCATATTTTGCATCGTAAACATCTTGATTGAATTCTAAACCGATGGATAGTTCAGCATGGATTCAATCTCCATTTATTCTGCTTGCTCACCTTTATCAAGTTCAAGGAGTAGTGTGTTCAACTCATTTCTTACAAGGTCATTGTCCTCCTTCGTCTCAAAGTAATCATAGATCGTAGCGGGTAAATTATCAAAAGGGTCTGCTGCTTCAATTTGTCTTACAAGTACAGGAGTTCTCATGAGTTGAACGATACGAATTCTATCCTCATGATTGGTGATTTCGGTTTTCGTCAACAAGTTGATTAGACGTGGTGCTAAACCATCTGCAAGCCCCTTTTCAGCATAGTACTCTAAAGTATTTACTGCAAGCTGTTTTGTGTTTCCACTTGAACCGTTCGTAAGTATATCAACTAAATTATCCACAGCATTAGCGTCAACATGTGTTTTTAATGCTCTTACGATATCTCTCCGTACTTGGTCATCAGTGTCTTTGAGTGCGTCTATGAGTCTTGAAATGTCAGGTTTATTCAGCAGGACCATTGATCTTGCTGCGGCTTGTCTAACTAACACGTTATCTGAACCCAAGCCTGCTTGAATTTCATTCTTGTAAGTCTTGTTTCCAAGGCGGTATAGCACGACATTAATCTCTGTCAGTAAAGCCTTGTCATTGATTGTTTTTTTGGATGCTTCCAATTCTTCTTGTATAACAGGGTCTTCTATATCACCTATTACTCGGATCAATCGTCTTTTTACACTTTTTGTTGTTTCTGCTGCGTTGAGAGCAGTTAAGAGTTGTTCAAATCCATCGGATCCGATCTGTGTCAAGACATCATCAAAACCTTTGTGGGCATTGGGATGACGTTTGTTGAGGAAATCCTCTACAATGAGTGGGATAACTGGGGTTCCTTTAGCAATCAGAATCTTTTGGGCACTTTCCTGTACACGATGTCTTTCATCAAGCACCTTAAAAATTTCATCAATTTCATCAGCATTCAGTACATTAAGCCGTGCGTTTAACTGATTTCGATATTCTGTTTCTAAGTTACTACTTTTTAAATATGCCAACTTTTTTGAAAGTGCATGACTATAAGCAATAAGTAATAATGCTCGTGGTTCAGCCTTATCTTTTTCATCTATTTCAGCCCGTTTGAGATTGACAATAGAGTCTACTGCACGACCCGCTAATAACAGTTTATCTCTGCCTAGTGATAGTTCAGAAATGATTTGATCTCGCTTACATCCCAACGACACAACCCATGCTAAAACAAGGCATATCGTTACAAGTTTTTTCATGTTCCGTTTATTGTTCCTCCTAACTCAACATATTACAAGATCGCATGTATAGTGTAAACCCGGAATGCACCATTTCTCCGTATTCAACTATCTGACTATGATAAAACAGTTACATGTTTGTGTCAAGTAATTATTATGCTTGCAGGACTATTTACCAAACATTCTATTATTTTATCTCGGCAAGGAGTTCTTTCAGGGCATTCTTTACAAATTCGCTATCTTCAACATTATTGGTATATTCGTGAAGTTTAGACGCCAGATCATCAAGCCGCTTCACTGCTTTTAACTGCGTTGACAGACGGTTTTTAAGAAAATTCGCTAAGCGTATTCTGTCTTGATCACTCTTTACCTCTTGACTAATCAGTAATAGTGCCATAGACTTTGCTAATCCTTTTCTGAGTTCTCCCCCTGCTTCAGTATAGGTTGCAAGAGTATCTAAAATGGCTTGTTTTGCTTTTACAGCGTCCTCTGATTTCGGGGCACGTGTACTTCTGAATACATTTAACAACGGTTGATGAGCAGCTTTGGTTTTATGAATTGCTAATGCTTTTGCGATATCGGCAACAACTTGAAAATCTTCGTCTTTTAGTGCATTGATGAGGGTATCTGTATTGACGTTCTTTAGATGTGGCATTGCTTTTGCTGATGCGCGGCGAACATCAACATCATCCGATTTTAACCCAGACAAGATCTTACTTTTTTCACTACTATCACCAAGTCTATAGCGTGTAGTGTAGATATCCAATTTGAAGGCTTCCGACATACCTGTCAAATCAATTGATTTTAACCCATCTACAGCCTTTTTATCTCCGATTTCTCCGATCACACGGATAAGTTCGATCCTGTTTTCGGTAGTAATTGCTGCATCTGTAATTCTTTCCATGATAGGGGTAACAGCGTCAGCACCCATTTCTGTAAGAATTGATGGAAAATGCTTATGGGCATCAGGCGATGTTCCATCGGCATAATGGTTTAAGATGACAACTGCCGCATCTGCACCTTTATCGGCTAATGCTTGAAAACCATCTTGTTGTACCTGTGAACGTTTACTGAGAATCTCTATCATTTTCGTCATCTCAGCGTCGGTCAGTGCAGCTATTCTTTGCCTTCTCTGCAACTTGTATTCACCATCAATCTTTTGTATTCTTGCTGCATCCGATGAAAGAGCATTAGAGTATGCAATTATAAGTAGTGCACGTGCTTCGTCTCTATCAGCCTCATTCTTCTCTGCTTTAATAAGGTGATCAACTGCTTCAATTGGATTTCCACTCTGGATAAGCCTAGCTTTTCCTACCGACAGATGGCTCGGTCCTTTTTGCTGCGTTTCACAGGCAAAGCATACAAATAATATTAACATCATCGGAATAATTTTGAAATACTTCATAACCCTTTCTGTTCCTCCTCCATAAGTAATAAACCTATCTATGGTAGATTATAATTTTTCTTATATAATTCACAACGGTGCGATAGAATAAAACCGAAGACTATCTTGAAACTTTATTGCGGAGAATAAGGTAGGCGGGTAAATAAACTACCCACCTACACAACATTTATGTGACAACCCATTTATATATTGTCAAGTTCACTCAGTACCTGTTCTGCTGTCAACGTATTATCGGGTGGGGCATTCTCTACGTGTTTGAAGGCGATCTTTCCAGAACCGTCAACAATAAAAACTCCGCGTGTTGTGATCCCTACCTCTTCAAGTGCCATCCCGTATTCTTTTGATACCTCAAGATTCATATCTGAAAGCAGCGGAAAATTGATACCACCAAGGTCTTTACTCCATGCTTTGTGTGCGAAAACTGAATCTCGATTTATGGCTATAACGTCCGCATTTTTTGCCCGAATAGACTCTAAATTCTCGTTGAAATCCGGTACCTGTTCAGAACACACGGGTGAAAAATCTAACGGATAGAAAAGTATGACCAGTTTTTTACCTTCATAATCCGACAATGAAACATCATTTGTATCTTCCTGACCTGTTGATCCTGATAAACTAAAATCAGGAGCAGCACTTCCTATTTCTGCCATTAATAACCTCCTATAGTAACGCATAAATGATAAAAGAATTTCTTTTTAAAATGATACCATATATCCGTTAGAAAACCAAATTAAAACCGATGGACGTTGGTAAAATGAAGTGACATACCTACCTGTCTTGTGGTATGATATACATATAGGAACATAAAAATAATATAGTAAACATTTAAAATACCGATACAAAGTACCAGTAGGAGCGATCTCCGAATCTCGACTTTATGTAGTGATAGTCGGGAATCTGCCAGTTTTATAAAGTTTGCCTCTTACATCGCAAAATGTCCCATATG
>CAZURU010000251.1:6629-8006 GCA_964623585.1 uncultured bacterium | reverse complement strand
TCCAATGGACGCTGTGGAATATGGAATAGTCAGCCGGCAGTTCGGCTTGTAATTTTCTTAACGTGTCGAGTTCTGCGGATTTGATATCCGGCGTATCGGGGCCGGGCAGGTCGGAGGGGTAGATTTTGGCCATATTTTTCTGATTTTCCTGGTTGATGGGTTTTGACTTTTTACCTCGACCTCAACCTATCTTATCAGTTACCCTAAGGTCACGTCATTGGTCTGCCTTTAACCTTATTGCACAGGCTATACTCATTTGTTGCATGGATATTGGCTTGGAACAATTTACTTGAACAAAAATTGGAAATTCTGAAATGAAAGAGATATACAGTTGGGTCCCCTGGTTTCGAGAACTTGCGAAGAAAATCGAAACCGAGAGTGAAACATATCTGATTGAAAAGGCCAAAGAGGTGGAGTGGGGCGAAAATCGTAGCTTACTTCGGTTCGGCGATGAAAAGATTGACCCGTTTTCATTTTTTTATTTTCTGGCCTTTAAAAATACTAAGAACTTGCGAAAATCTGTGTACCACAGTGTCCACAGAGTCTTTGATATTTCTGGTGAGCCACCTGAAACAGGAGGGGAAGATACTTTTACCTTCCCTTTCCCTTCTGGGTTCAATATTTTGTTTCAAGACGAACCAGATTTATTGTGGAGATTATTTCGACAAGCGGCTAAAGACAAACCTGACATACAGGCAGAGGATTTCGATGCGGTTTTGAAGATTCGTAATATCAAGGTTGCAAAACTGACGCAATGCCTGTTTTTGATCAACCCCCATAGTTTTTTTCCTATTGACTGGTGTTTTGAAAAGTGTTTTCCCATTCAAGGAGATCAATCTAAAGGGCCGGTTAATTGGCAATTTTGCAAACGGGCAATTGACAAAATAATACATAACTTCCCCGGATGCCAACTCTATGAGATAAGCATGATTTGTTATCTTTTATCCAGTGGATCAATCAAATTGAAGCGGAACTTTTATCAAATCAGCACTAATGCGTATAACGATGGAGATGATCACTGGCACAAGTTTGAGGAGAATAATTGGGTTTACACTGGTGGCGGGGGCACAGAACGGGAATATCCCCTGACAGAGCCTGAACCAGGGGATATTATCTTGGTTAGAACGGGAAAGACGAAAGGGAGAGCGATAGGAGTTGTTGAGAAAAATGAATACGCCGAATCTGGTGGTTTCGATACGGATAGTAAAATCCACGTCTTGTGGATAAACAAATCTGAAAAGACATTACCAAGCATGACGACGCAGCTTGGCTTCAGCAAAGCTGGGCCTAATAGCGGAACATACAAGGCTTTCAGAAATACAGACAGCTATAAGCCCACCTTTGAGTTTATTGACAGTTCGACGAAAAATTCTATTG
>CAZURU010000251.1:0-6619 GCA_964623585.1 uncultured bacterium | reverse complement strand
GAAGGCGAATCATATCCGGTCAACCAGGAGCAGGAACATCAGCACCCTTTGAACCAGATCCTTTACGGCCCGCCAGGCACTGGCAAAACCTGGAATACGGTCAATCACGCAGTGGCAATAATTGACGGCGAAGCTGTTGGCAATTTTGAAAATAATGGTCGTAAAGCGGTAAAAGACCGGTTCAATGAATTAAAAGATGCCGGCCAAATTGGAATGGTCACCTTTCATCAGAATTACAGCTACGAAGACTTTATAGAAGGCATCAAACCGGTACTATCAGAGAAACAGGGAACAGGGAATAAGGAGCAAGGAGATAAAAGTGAAATTAAGTATGAGCTGTCATCAGGTGTTTTTAAAAAAATCTCTATGGAAGCTCAAGACAATGGAAATAAAAGATATGTCCTCATCATTGATGAAATCAACCGCGGCAACATCGCAAAAATATTCGGTGAACTAATCACGCTCATTGAACCATCTAAACGCCTCGGTGAAGATGACGAGGCAACAGCAACACTGCCTTATTCCAAAGAGGATAAACCATTCGGTGTGCCGAATAACCTCTACCTTATTGGCACCATGAATACTGCCGACCGTTCAATTGCCTTGCTGGATACTGCGCTACGACGCCGTTTTGATTTTGTTGAAATGATGCCTAAACCTGACTTGTTAAAAGACGACCAGAAGAAGGAGCTTGAAGGAGTGGATTGTCAGCAATTGCTATCAGTAATGAATGAACGCATCCGAATCCTGCATGACAGAGAACATCAGATTGGACACACGTATTTTATGGACGTCAAAGACGTGGCTTCATTAGCAAAGACATTCAAAAACAGAATCATCCCACTGTTGCAGGAATATTTTTATGACAACTGGGAAAAGATTGATCTGGTCTTGAATGAGAATGGATTTATTACAAATGAAGCTATAGGCAAAAAGAGGGAAAAAAATCAGAGTTTATTTAAGAATTCCGAATTAGTACGTGACAATGTAGATGACACCCGCAAGATTTATGAATTATCGACAAATTACGAAGAACTATTGAAGAAGCCCGAAAGCTACATAAAGATTTACCAGGCTGAAACTCAGCCGCAGCAGGTAGGACAAAACAATCCGGCCACGTGAGATTATGCCGTGCCAACCGTCAAGGAATATGAACAACTAACCACTGATCTAGGTTTAAACGATAGGGAACTCAGCGATCTCAAGCAATTTGCCATTGACAACCAACGTGACAAACAAGGAAAACCTCGTCCCGTTTTACAACTGGTAAACAGTAATGACGTACGCGCTCAAAACTACGTCGGCATCATTACCACCCGAAAAGGGACTGTGCTGGAAATACTGCCCAAAATCGATCTCAGTGGCGATGAGGATAACGAGAGAACCAAAGAGATATTTCTCAACATGCTGCGTACCTGGCGCGGGTTGAGCGAAGCGCAATTCAGCCAGAGCAACATCAACGCACTACCGCGATTCAACATGCTGGAAGCATTCATCTGGCTGTTCCTGGATAACCTGGTAGCGTTGACCCGGCGCGGTATTGCGAGACATTATCAGTCGGTGGAAGACAACCTGTCTTGTCTGAAAGGCCGCCTGCTGTTCCCGCAACACCTGCGCATCAACCTTACCAACCAAGCCCGGTTTTACGTCAGGTACGACAAGTTCAGCGCCGACCGACCGGCCAACCGCCTAATTAACAGCGCGATACACAAGCTGATGCCAATAGTGCGGCAGCCTCAAAATCAACAACTGTTGTATCAACTCAGGCTTTGCTTTGACGAAATCCCTCTATCAAGACAATGGCAGACCGATTGGGACAGACACCGTGTTGACCGCACCATGCAGCATTACAATTCGGTCATGCAGTGGGTGGGCCTGTTCCTGTTCGGCCACGGGTTGACTACCTTTCAGGGCAAGCACGTGAATCAATCTCTGCTGTTTCCCATGGAGGAGGTTTTTGAAGACTTTGTCACCTGTCATTTCAGGAAACATCAGGATCAGTTCAGCGTTAAGCCGCAAGGCCCACAAGAACCCTTGGCCCAGCTCAATGGAAAAGTTGACGCATTTCAGATGAAGCCAGACATCACTCTGTCGTCTTCTGACAAAAGATTCATCCTGGATACCAAGTGGAAACGCATCAATGAAAACGCCAATGACCCCAAGCGCGGTATCATCCAAGCCGACATGTACCAGTTATACAGCTACGGCAAAAAATACGGTTGTGAAAAAGTTGCTTTGGTTTACCCGCGTACTGATGAATTCAAGAACCATTTTCACTACCGTTTTGACGATAAGTTAAGCCTGTTTTGTTTTCCCTTCGACGTAGAGCACCCGAAAAAGAGCGTTGACGAGATAATTTCCAGTCTGCAAAACAAAATTCCATCTCACTGATTATCTTCTTCCAAGGCCGTATTGTAGGCTTCAATGGCATCCTTGATGTTCTCCAGTGCTTGTGCGCGGTTTTTGCCCTGGCTGATACAGCCGGGAAGGCTGGGACATTCCACTGCCCAATAGCCATCTTCACCGGGGTAAACAACGACTTGTCGCATGATGAAAGGCGTTTGTTTCAAGAGGCAGGTGGTGAATTTTGTATCAATTTGATCTCAACGTGACAATCTACAGCCTTGGCATATCTTTTGATTGTCGCCAGTGATGGAGAACGTTTACCGCTTGCCAGCGAGGACTCAAGCCGGGTAACGGCAGGCGCTATGGTTCCGATGCGAATTGCTATTTTCTCCTGGCTCAGGCCGGTTTTTTTCCCGAACTGACAGCATTTCCCTCAGCAACGCAAACTCGGGATCCAACGCATCGTATTCCGCTTTAACATTTGGGTCGGAAAGCGCTTTGAGTTTCAACTGTTCATGCTTCTTCATTTATAAAATGAATGCTTGGATGCCACGGGTTTTCCCGGAAAAGGGTATAGGTTTCCTTTGTTTTTTTCTTTACGTCTGCCGGCAACACCTCATAGCACTTCCAAAATTTGGTTGTCGCTTTGGATATCACAACTTATCAGCGTCCAACCTCGTCGTCTTGCCCTTTCCTTCTTCCTCAAGGGCCCCTGACGCTAACTGTGCCAGGGTGTCTTCTGATTCAGCAAAAAGCGTATCCCACTTTCTATCTGATTCAATTTCATCCAATACCCATCTAGCCAGGGCATTCTGTTCCGCGTCAGGCAACTTGGATGCCTCGGAAAAAGCTTTTTCCAACATGCTGGTCATATATCACCTTGTTTGTCTTGTCACGCTGAACCGGGTGCGTAACCAACTGACTAACCCAAGGAAAGCATCAAGTCAGCCAATCCGGGTTAACACGATTACCAGTTCCCCGCTACATGATGCCGGCATAATATCACTTTCTGGACTGGCCCGACCCCATCCATGGGAAATTATTCCGTGAATTGTCGATATGAGCGCATTAATGGTATAGTGCAGGGCCAGCTACACTGTTGTTTATGAATTGACTTAAATTAGATGCCACCCCAGACTACAGGCTTGACTGACCGAGCCCGCCGCACATTGAAGCGTGTCGCGTCTCGGGAGAGTCGCTCCCTGGATTCTACTGCTGAAAAAAATTCGGAGCCAGGGAGCATCCCATCTGATGGCAACCTCAGGATGATCATCGCCAAGGCGCGTGCAAAATCCGGGTTGAATGATGACGACGCCATGTCCCTGGCAGTGGAAGAGGTGAGGCGATCGCGCGAAGGCCGGTAACCTGCTCAGCGCACGCGGCAACGCGTCAAGGCAGTTGAGGCCAGGGAGGTCGATGGAACGATGGAGACAGGAGGTCAATGGCAAGGAAGATTTTCATAGTAGACACGAACGTTGTTGTTTCAGCACTGATTAGTTCTTACCCAGACAGTCCGCCGGTCAGGATACTGGACGCAGTGCTTGAGGGCGAATTTCCGTATGTCATGTCCACTGCCTTGTTCAACGAATATTCCTCTGTATTACACCGACCGGCTGTTGTCAGGCAGCACGGACTCACAGGTCCCGAAGTAGACCTGTTGCTGACCAATCTGACTGAGAACGCAATCTGGCATGATCCTGTTATCAGAAATATGGCACCAGACCTCGGTGATAATCATATCTGGGCATTGCTCGAGAGTCAGCCCCACGCCCAACTCATAACAGGTGATAAACTGCTTATTGAAAATCCCCCGGTCGGCGCTATAGTGATTTCGCCTCGAAATGCTATGGAAATGATTTTGACCTAATCATCCATCCTGGGAATTTTGGAGAAAATCTAACTGCAACAATTTTGCTTCATCAAATCCCCAAGTTTTGAAATCGATGTCCCATCTCTCTCCAAGAAATGCTATTAGCTCTTTACCTCGGTTGAATATTTCGTCTGGCGTCCAGTTTTCATTCTTTGCAACATCAATCTCACTGTAGGAACCATTGAAAAAGCCGACTGTTTTTCCATTTCTATTTGTGTGTCTTTTTTTAAATTCAAACGGTTTATTTTGCAATTGTGAATTCTTGGAGCGCGCTAATAATACGAGATTCCCCAAGCTGTGAAGTAGCATCTCCTTCTTCCTTTTGTTGTAGCCGGTAAAAGGCTTTCTCCAAGACTTGTCTTTAGCCGTTCGTGGATAAATATGCTCTATGCTGTCTTCTTTTTTAAAATCCGTCCAGAGAACCTTCTGATTACCTTTCGCTATCTCTTGAAGACGTAGTTCGTATTCATAAAGGAAGTATCGCAAGCCATTCCATGAGTAATAGCCCTCTCTCTCTTCTTTTTCATACAGTTCTTTAATATGCAGATGAAATTTTTCAAGATCAAACCAGCCCTCTTCTCCTTGAGTCTTTCTGTCAATAGTTTTGATGACTTCATCAATATTCGGTCCATCTTTCCCAGAATAAAATGAATTGGCCAGTCTATAAAAATAATTGCTCTCTGTATTTGAACGCCTTTGTGACAACATGAAAACCAGAAATATAAATTTTTCAGCAGATTGAAGTAACCGTCGAATTTCGTCCTCCTGGCATTTGTTCATTGCAGCCATAAATAAAGGTGGAAACGCACCCATGCGAAGCCGGTTAAGCTTTTGAAACCACTCCTTAGTTTCATCCGAGTAACCTGAGTGTTCAGGATTGAATAAATAGAACCAAAATTCTACGGATTTTTGTAAACTGTCAATATAATTTTTGATATCGGAGGATTTGAGTGTTTTATCTATGACATCCCTGACAGTGAATTTCTTACCCAACAGGAATTTTGAGTAAGCTTCGGATTCGCTCTTATTGAATTCGAAATACATTATCCAATGATGATATAAAAAATCATCATCATCTAAGCGCCTATCTAGATTTTTACCGAGATATTCATAAATGGTTTTCCACGCCTCATTAATATCACCGCGCAGTTGATCGCGTTCCTCTCCATCTAATAGTGTCGTAAGGTAAATTAATCTATTCTTTAAAAGTTCAAGCTTAGATAAAGGCTTGCCCCTGTTGTTCATCGTCTCGAAAGTCACATAAACATCCAGTTCATCATCAATTTCGCAAAAAATTGAACTTGAAACTATTGGTGACTTTTTTGAACAAATCCTCTAATACAGGCTTACCTTTTCCTTCAAATTTTTGTCTAAAGAACTCTTTGGCAAATTTCAGATTAGCGGTGTATAAGGTTTGTTCGGGAACTTTGTCAGCAGTTGATGATTCCTGTTCCAGAATTTTAGTCTTGAAATATTCGTCACTCGGATTGTCCTTTTCATAGCCAAAGAGGTATGACTTATATTGAACATCCTCCCCGTACTGATCGTACAGAAATTTTCTTTTCCAATCGTCCTTTTTCGCGTAGTTTATTCTTTCACTGTCTTCAAAGCGTTTGAGCAACTCGTTAATAAAAATTATTACTGTAGTCAGGCGTTGTTGTCCATCAACGACGTAATAAGCTGATAAACCTTTTTCTGATAGCCAGCGATCTGATCGCCATTTTTTATTTTCGTCGATGGTTCTCTTCTTGACCGGCTCAACAGTCAAAAGACCTGTATAATGGATTTTATTCTCTTTAAGATTTGTCAAATCCCCCCAGAAGTCTTCAAGGTGCTCTTCTTGCCAAGAATATCCCCTCTGAAAGTCGGGGACACGGAAGAATTTCTGGTTAAATATTTCCGTTAGTGATTGTAGTCTATTATCTGCCACGTATTACCTCTCCTTCCAACGGTTTTCCAACGTCATTATCATTGTAAATATCTGACAATCTTGCTGTACGGTCAAATCGTCAAACGGTATTTCAAGACGCCTTCCGAGTCAACTGACCTTTTGATATTCTCTGTGACACATCCCGACGTCTTCTATGATAAAGTCAGTTCTGTATCAGGATGACTCGTAAATTTTTTACACAAGGGAAGCCGTTATATTTCAATGCAACATGTAATGCGCCTGTCGTGCTCAACGACAAGAATATTTTACCGGGAATTGAACACGCGTATTGTATCGACAGCACAAACTGATTTTTAGGAGAGAATAATGAACAATACAGACAACATCGATTCGTCCGTAACAGACGCCAGTAACAAAGCCGGTCTCGATGTAATAGGCGACATCCACGGCCATGCCACGGCCCTGGAAAATCTGCTTGCGAAGATGGGCTATGCAAAACGTGACGGCGTATG
>CAZURU010000250.1:0-8007 GCA_964623585.1 uncultured bacterium | reverse complement strand
CAAGCTTGAAAGAGACGTAGACTCTCTTTTTTAGGATCTCTTTGTTTACCGAAGGGTGTGATCATCCTTTACCCTTTACCGCAACACATAATCATATTGACATTCAGCAGGGGACAGGATATACTTAAATGGTGCTGTTCAGCATGCCACGATTTTGCCCGGTCGTCTAATCGGCAGGACACATGACTCTGGATCATGGTGTGAAGGTTCGAGTCCTTCCCGGGCAGTATTCCTTGCACGAGTAAATCACGTCACAACACTAAAGGAGATAAGATGGAACGGGTAGAAACTTTACCTGAAGAATATATCAACAGTCAAGAACAAGACATCAAGACAGTTTTGCAGGAACTCCACACACTTATCAAGACTGCTTTACCGGGACAAGACATCTGTATGTGGGAAGGCGTTTTCTGGGGCGGAAGTGAACAAAGAATTATCGGCTACGGAAATTTCTCATATACACGCTCCGATAAGAAACAGGTCGAATGGTTCCACGTAGGATTAACCCGACAGAAAAACTACTTCAGCGTCTATGTTAACGCTGTTGAAGGTAGAAAGTACTTGGCTGAAATCTATAAGTCCCAACTCGGTAAAGTCAAGACAGGAAAAAGTAGTATCAGTTTTAATAAACTTGAGGATGTAAATCTTGATACATTACGCGAAATGATTGAACACGCAGGTAGATTGACATCGGAGAAAAATTGAATGAACGACTCACACAAACATACAAACCGTCTAATCCACGAAACAAGTCCTTATCTACTCCAACATGCACACAACCCCGTTGATTGGTATCCGTGGGGCGGGGAAGCCTTAGCGTATGCAAAACAGGAGCAGAAACCCATATTACTGAGTATCGGCTACTCTGCCTGCCATTGGTGTCACGTAATGGAACGTGAATCCTTTGAAAATGAGAGAATCGCTGCAATCATGAACGAACTGTTCGTCAATATAAAGGTTGACAGAGAAGAACGGCCAGATTTGGATGAAATCTACATGAACGCAGTCCAGATCATGACGCGTCAAGGGGGGTGGCCCATGACAGTATTCCTTACGCCTGATCTGAAACCTTTCTTCGGCGGTACTTACTATCCTCCAGAAGACAGATACGGTAGACCCGGTTTTCCAAAAGTAATGTACGCAGTGATAGAGGCATACAATGAAAAAAACGATCAGATTCTGGAACAGGCAGAACAGATCACTGTCCAACTCAATCAGATGAGTAATCTTGTGGGTTCTCATGAAAATGAATTGACAGAAGAACTGATGACAAAGGCGTTTCAACATTATCGTTCACAATTTGATTCACAATTCGGTGGTTTCGGCAATGCACCGAAATTTCCACCAAGTATGGGATTGCCTTTTCTCTTGCGGTACTGGCATCATAGCGGTAATGCAAATGCTTTAGAGATGGTAGAACTCACACTGCAAAAAATGGCACGCGGCGGCTTGTATGACCAACTGGGTGGTGGTTTTCATCGCTATTCTACTGATGCACGTTGGCTTGTACCACATTTTGAAAAGATGCTATACGACAATGCACAACTCGTCGTTGCCTATTTTGAATCGTATCAAGCAACACAGAATACCTTCTACCGTGATATTGCCACGGAGACATTAGATTATGTCTTACGCGAAATGTACGATGCTGAAAATGGTGGTTTCTATTCAACACAAGATGCTGATAGCGAAGGCGTTGAAGGTAAATTCTTTGTGTGGGAACTTTCTGAAGTGGAAGACATTATTGGAGAGGAGAACGCGGAGATCTTCTGTGAGTTTTACGACATCACACCGCATGGAAACTTTGAAGGTGAGAACATCCTACACATACAGACTCCATCTGATGTCTTTGCCAGAAAACTGGGAATGGATCAAGATGCATTAGAAACGCTCTTAACAGATTGCAAACAGAAACTATTTGCGGAAAGAGAGAAGCGGATTAAACCGGGTCTTGATGACAAAATTCTAACGAGTTGGAACGGTATCATGATACGCGGTATGGCGATGGGATATCAACTCACAGGCAAACTTGAATATTTGACTGCATGCGAAAAATCTGCTGAGTTTGTGTTGACAACACTTTCACAAGAGGATGGTCTACTCTTACGAACCTACCGAGAAGGTAAAAGTCATTTGAATGCCTACCTTGAAGATTATTCATATTTCATCGCAGGTTTAGTCGCATTATACGAAGCGAATTTTGATCCGAAATGGCTTACAGAAGCGGAACGACTTGCCTATATCATGATCGAGCAGTTTGCAGATGTTGATGGGGAAGGTTTCTTTTTCACTGGCAAAGCACATGAATCCCTCATCGTTCAATCCAAATCTGCTTATGATGGAGCTACACCTGCGGGTGCATCTATGGCAATTCATAGTCTATTACGTCTTGCTAAGCATCTGGACAAACCTGAATTCCACGGCAAAGCAGTGGATACATTAAATCTCTATTTTCATCAGATGGACGTGATGCCATCGGGTTCGGGGCAGCTGCTCTGTGAGTTAGCGTTTCTGCTTTCAACGCCGAAAGAGATCGCTATCGTTGGCAATAGGGAAGATGCAAATACGGATGCGATGTTAGCAGCATTACACGGCATATATCTCCCGAACAAGATCGTTGCTTTGAGTGAATCCGCAGACGAAGTTACACTCCCACTACTTGCCAACAAACCACGCATAGAAAACAGTACAACTGCTTATGTCTGTGAGAATTATGTTTGCCAAGAACCTACTATGGATGTTGATGCGTTTGTTGAGATGTTAGAATGACAATAGATGAGGTGTTTGTATGAGTCTAACTGTAAATCTGAAAAACCTCGGCATAATAAAACAAGCAGAATTCTCGTTGGGTGATTTGACTATCATCTGCGGAGAAAATAACACTGGGAAGACTTATATTACTTATGCCCTTTACGGTTTTTTGGACTATTGGCATAAACACATTGATATTCCAATTGATGACGATCTGATCAATAGTTTGTTATCAGAGGGTTCTCTTAGAATTGATCTTACCCACTATGTTGATAAAGCTAATCAGCTCCTAAAAGAGATATGTGAGAAATATCCTGGATGCTTAGATAAGGTTTTTCCCGCAGAAGATGGTACTTTTCTTAATACTGAAATCCAGATTAAACCGGATACAATAAACCTAAGAGAATTAGAATACCGAGGAAAAATTGGCAGTAAGCAGGAACCATCTATTATCTTTTTGAAGGAAGAAGGAAGTGAAGCATTAGAATTTACATTGGAAGGAAACAGTAAAAAAGGAACTGAAATTGATACGCTTTATGCTAAGATGGGAATTGGTTACACAATCACCCGGGCTATTTTTTCTGATTCCTTTCCTCGTCCTTATATTTCCTCAGATGAACGGACAGGTGTAGCTATTTTTGAGAAAGAACTCAATACTGCTCGGAACCGTTTGCTTAAGGAAATCGGAGGATCATATCCGCAGTATGATCCGCGTAAGTTGTTAATGAAATTCTATAAAAAATACGCAGATCCAGTAGAAGACAGTGTTGATTTTAAGCGCAAAATTGGGGAGATTGAAAAAATAAAAAGTTTTATTGCGAAAGAACATCCTGAAGTATTGGACGACTTTAGAGATATTGTTGGTGGAACTTATGCTATTACACAAGACGACTTACTTTACTATATGCCTAAAGGTACTAAGTTAAGGTTACCACTGGATATGAGTTCAAGTTCTGTTCGTTCGCTTTTGGATCTCAATTTTTATCTCTATTGCGACGTTAGAAAAGGTGATATGCTCATGGTAAACGAACCCGAATTAAACCTTCACCCAGAAAACCAGCGTCGTATTGCCAGATTATTTGCACGCCTCGTGAATTTAGGTGTTAAAGTCTTCATCACAACCCACAGTGATTATATTGTTAAGGAACTGAACACGCTCATCATGCTCAACCACGACAAACCACATCTGAAAAGAATTGCAGAAGAAAACGGTTATCAAGAAAATGAGTTGATTAAAGCAGATCAGGTGAAAGTGTACGTAGCAGAAAAAGCGTTAATGCCATTAGAAGAAGGACAGAAGAAACGGAGAAGGGCACACACACTCGTAGCTGCTAATATAGATCCAGAATTTGGCATTGAAGTCCGTAGTTTTGATAAAACGATTGATGCAATGAATAGGATTCAGCGAGATATTGTGTGGGGAGCAAAGCAAGATAAGTGAATGATATAGCCATATTACAAACAATGTTGACTAATGGTGCACAAGTGCCTTTAAAACAAACAACTGGGAAACCATCTGTTACTTTAAAAGATAAACAAGCAAACACATCCGTAGACATCGCAGACATCCCGAATGAATCAATTGTAATCCGAGCTGAACTTTTTAAACCTCCTACCATATTTAAGCCTCAAAAAGGACTGCGCAAACGTGCTGACTTTATTATCGTGTCCAATTCGCAAACTGGTAAATGGATTATCTGTATTGAAACACAAAAAGGTACTGGTAAAGACCCAGATGAAATAGAACAACAATTGAGAGGTGCTGAATGCTTTATTGGTTATTGCAAATGTGTAGGTAAATCATTTTGGCAATCGGCAAAATTTCTTGATGGTTACCAATACCGATATGTAAGCATTGTAAATATTAACATTGACAAGCAAACTACTCGTGCCTACCAACCTAAAAACCAAGCAAACAGAAAGACACACGACAGTCCTGATACTTTTCGAGAAATTTTAGGACATAAAATCCTCTATTTTAACGAACTGACCTGATAGACTGTCATGTCAATCGAACAACATCCTTCTTGACAATCTCTTTGGTATGACTAAGGTCAGCGTGGGAAATTAGTTCTTGTGTTTCGGGTGCTAAACGTTCTCTAACCTCTGGAGGCACGCGGTATTCACCTCTGTCCTGGGGTCTGTAACGTAAGACGAGAAAGCAACGCTATCGGTCTTTCGGTTTCCAAGTGTAAATATCCTGTAACATCAAAAAGATAACGTTGTTCAGGTGTCATCATATCATAACTCCTCAATTACACATCGAAACCCAATACTTGTAACTGCGAAAGATGGTATATCCCGCAACCGAAGCGTAACCCGCAGGGAGTCCGCTCTATTATACCACGATCCTCCGCGAAATACCCGTGAATTCTTGCATGTTTTGTAGTTTGAGAGGACATCTTCAACACTTTCTCCAGCAATAGGATTTTCTGGCGGTGAAAAATCATAATAATCCGACTGATAGGCATCCAGACACCACTCACGCACATTGCCAACCATATCACACAGACCGTAACCATTTGGTGGATAGCTGCCAACGGGAGTCGTGCGAATAGTAGATGTTCTTCCGTCCCATCGTATACCGTAGTTTGCCTTATGTCTACTGATAGAATCTCCCCACGGATATGTTCTACCGACTAATCCACCGCGTGCAGCTTTTTCCCATTCCGCTTCGGTAGGTAACCGCTTCCCTGTCCATCGTGTGTATGCCATCGCTGCATACCAACTAACAGCAACAACGGGATAATCTGCTTTACCGACGGGGTACCCATCCTTATTCCAGAGTTTGAGGTAGTTTCCATCATGATATTCTTGTGGTATTCTATCCTTACGCCATTCGGGATTATGATCAACAAAGACTTTATACTGAGCATTTGTTACTGTATACCTGTCCATATAAAAATCGTCAATGTGAACAGAATGAATAGGCGTTTCATCTTTCTCTCCAGTGGTCGTCCCCATAAGAAAAGCACCAGCGGGGATCAGCACCATTTCAACACCGTCTTGACCAAAAACCACATCAAAACTCGGTTTAGGTTGGTAATTTCGGTTATAACGTTCTCGCTGTGCGTCATCAGACAACACATCGTACGCTTCCGTCACTGCGCGAAAAGTAGCTGCAGCCGCCTTATTATTTGGATTTTTATCAGGGTGGTATTTTAGCGCGAGTCGACGGTAAACCTTCTTTATTTCTTCCGCAGAAGCATCTTGAGATACGTTCAGAATTGCGTAATAGTCGCGTTTAGGCATTATCTCTCCGCGGGTCCAGCGCATTATAGACATCCATCTCTGGATCATCCCAACCCGCACGGATTCCAGCTTGTACAAGTAAACATCGCTTTTCTTCGAATGTCAAGGGACCATCTTCGTAGGATTCCATTAAAACTTCTGCAAATTTCTCTACAGGTAACACAACATACTCAACATTTGTTTCTGGATCCACCAGGTGCACAAGCTTGGTTTTGGATTCATTAACTGCTTGTCGCAGTTCTTCAGAAATTGCAATCATTATTATCTCCTTTCTACTCCTAAAATTGTAGTTATTTCAATCAATGAACTGATTTCGTAATCCGGTCTGATTTCTGTTTCGTTCTTTTCCCCTTCTCTATTGAGCCAAACTGCAGGTATACCGACGTTCTGTGCACCCGCAACATCGTTGACAAGTGAGTCACCTACATGCAGCATCTGTGAGAATTCACAACCTGCTTGTTGTGCAGTAAACTCAAAAATCCTTGGATCCGGTTTCTCAACCTGGACATCTTGAGAAAAGACAACGAAAGTGAATTGGTCTTCAAGTCCACAACGTTCTGGATATGTATTTCCATTTGAGAGTAATCCCAACCTAAAGTGAGGTACTAAAGCATCAAAGGTCGGTATCACATCAGGATACAGTTCTATATCACCAAAACGGTGTTTGAGATAAATTGTGTTTAGGTGTGCAGCAAGTTCTTTATCCGGATATCCGACATATTCAAGGGTGCGTTCAAACGCTTTTTTCCTGATGTCTTCAAGGTTCCAGATTCTCCCTTTAACCTCATCAGCAAATTGATTCCGGATATATACCATCTCATCAATTGTAAGTTGTAGCGCGCGTTGGGTTGGAACGTGCTTTTGCAGTTCTGTCAATGTATGTTCAAGCGAATGACGCATGACCTTTAGAAAATCCCACAAGGTCATGTCACCATCAAAAGAGATAACCGAAATAGTCAAGTCACCCTCCTAAAACTATTAGGATGTTGAAACACCAATTGAGGCGTGTATTTGTGCAAATTTCCACATTTCGTCAATTTTCTCCAATACACCTGTCATTCTCATGACAAATTCTTCCTGAACACCTTGCCATTTAAGATTCCAGACTTGTTGTGTATAGAACCATGCGACATCATCGCGTTCTTGTACATCAAGATTGATGATTGTGATGCTGAAATCCTCAGTACTTGCGACATGGTTATGGTAGTAAGCTGTAATATCCTCACTACCTTTAATAATCTCATCAGCATCGGTGCCTATTTTTACATAGTGTGCTGCAGGAAGCATCATCGCGATAAGGGTTTCAGCATCTCTTGCGACAAGGGCATCAAAATATGCTTTCACTGTCTTATGTGCATTCGGCATCGTGAATTCCTGTGAGTGCATCCCACAAAGCACTGCTCATCTGTTCACATGCATGTACAACTGTGTGCTGAGCATCTGGTGATAACTCGGCTATTCTTGCTAGTAGTTTCTCCGCTTCGTGTTCATTGTGTGAATGCGTTTCAAAGTACGGTTCTACCTTTTCGGGTAGTTGATAGAAAGTTTTCAAACCAGCTAACTTTGATTTGGCTGTTTCTGGTTGCTGTGCTTCAAAAGCGTAGAGCGCGCCTAATGCTGTTTCACCATCAGAAAAGAGTTTGTCAGCTGTTTCTAATAGTGTATTCACTTGCGGTACCTGTGCTTCTGATACTTGGGTATTAAGACCTTCAGCAAAATCTGCCCACATATCAATGTGTTCTGTTTCCTCTTCTGCTGTTTCGGGGTCGTTTAATGTTTCCCATCCTTTTGGCAGTGTTGAAATAAATGCGCCGTATTCACGCGCGTAGCATTTCAAAGCATCAATAGGTAATTCACCTGCACTCCAGGCTTGATAGAATGGGTGATTAAGCAAATTATAATTTGAAATTTTGCTGTCTAAAGCTTGTTTAATATCCATGAATAGTACTCCATCAAATTATTCGGGCAGGGGACACCGCAGCTTTAGCTCGGTGGGGAATGCCC
>CAZURU010000249.1:0-8027 GCA_964623585.1 uncultured bacterium | reverse complement strand
TATTTTGCATTTTTCACGCTTATAGTGTATAATTGTAGAGTTAGCATGGGATGGGACGGTCTCCCATATCCCTCATCTACTTATTACCATTATTTATTATCTTTTTGTTTCGGACAAGATTTTTCATAAACCTTCGGACACAGGTCCGGGGTGCCTTGGGCATTTAGGTGGAAGAACTCTCGGACACCTCTCATAGGGACATTCTATTCTATTGTCGGTCACTGTTAGCAGCTTATTCACACCTAACAAGATCACACCAACAATAAACAGTGTTATTACAAAAGGACTCACTAACGGTGAGATACAGCGATCAAACAAGTTTCACATTGTTGTCTTTCCTTTGAAAGGTTCATCTTGACTTTATTGCAATTCTAAACGATTTGTCAAAAAAAGTCAAACTGATTTTTATCAAAATTGTTCCGAACTCAATTTCCTGAGCTGCAATTCTGGTCATGAACGGATTAAGAGTGATTAATACGAAAAAAACAGTGTAAAAGGATTTCAATCGTGACAAAGATATGCCTCCTTATGAAATATGTACATTCAAATTTAATCTTGGTAAACTTAATCTTGTTGATTGTGGGTTTGACAGTTTGTTAGATATTTGAACGGGACTGACATCCATCTACATTTATGCATGCCCCTGTAACCAAACTTGCACAGTCGGATGCGAGGAAAACGACAACATTCGCTATTTCCTCAGGCTTACCGAATCGTCCAAGTGGCATTTCACGTTCAACAAATGCTTTCATCCCTTCAGGATCAGCCTTCATCCGACGATCCCAACCGCCACCAGGAAAAAGGATGGAACCTGGGGCAATACTATTGACGCGAATATTATCAGGGGCAAGTTCTTTTGCTAACGATTTAGTCATACTGATTGCAGCAGCTTTTGAAGCATTATAGGTGATATGTCCACCACCCTCTCTGCCGTAGATGGAGGTAATCATAAGTATCACACCACTGCCCTGCTTTTTCATCACTGGAATAGCAAATTGGTTTATACGTGTAGCTGAGACGAGGTTTAAATCTATGATTTCATGCCATTCTTCATCTGTTATCTCCTCTAACGCAGTCCATCGACTTCCACCGACATTGTTAACGACGACATCAATACGTCCGAAATGCTCAAGTGTCTTAGACATGAACGTTTGAACTTGTTGACTATCTGTTACATCTGTAGGTTTTGAAAAAACGCCTCTTTTATACGGTTTTAATTCATCAGTTATCGCCTGAAGTGTATCGGGATCACGTCCACAGATACTGAGTTTTGCTTCCTCCATTGCAAATGCATGTGCAATAGATCTGCCGATTCCTCTGCTTGCGCCGGTAATTACAACAACTTTATCGGTTAGTCCTAAGATCATAGTTGACTCCGTTATTTTTTGATTTGTAGATTCAATATCCAGCAGGCGAGGTTTCCTAACCTCGCCGATGTAATGGGTTTTACTTTTTTTCCTTCAACCTATATCCTACACCGTATACAGTTTCAATATGTTTACCGAATTCTCCCAATTTACGTCTGAGTCTGCTGACGTGTGTATCAACTGTCCTATCAATTCCGTAGTATTCTTGTCCCCAGATAACATCCATGAGAATATCTCGGTTGAAGACACGCCCCGGTGATCTTGCAAATAGCGTTATAAGTTTGAACTCTGTTGCAGTGAGATCAATTGCCCCATCTTCTGTCATGACTTGATGCCTATCAAGGTCAATAACAACACCGTGTGTTTCAATTTGATTTTCTTCATCCGGTTCTTTACTGGCATTGAGTCTGCGTAGGACAGCATTGACACGTAAGACCACTTCGCGTGGACTAAAGGGTTTTGTAATATAATCATCTGCACCGAGTTCAAGTCCCGTCACTCGGTCACTTTCATCGGCTTTAGCCGTTAGCATAATGATGGGGATCTTCTTCGTGCGTGGGTCATTCTTGAGCAGGCGACAGACGATCAGGCCGTCTACTTCAGGTAGCATCAGGTCTAACAAGATAAGGTCGGGTGGATTATCAACAGCGCGTTGTAATGCATCAGCACCGTTACGTACAGTATCAACTTCAAAATCTTCCTGTTGGAGGTTGTATTTGAGTAACTCTACAATATCGCGTTCATCCTCTACAACCAGTATTTTTGCTTCCATTAGAGATCCTTTCGGATACAGTTGCGATTAGGAAATCGCACCCACCGTCCTAGTGAAATCATAATTCCAGATTTTTATATTAATCATCATCTCCGAACCTACGGGAGAGGTAATCTCATCCCTACAACAGATCCAACATCTTGCTTTTCAGATTCACGTTAATTTTAACATATTCTGAGTCAAAAGGGTAGTGAAATTTCCGAATCGGAGTGAACAAAAGACTAAACACTGTTTTCTATCACATCTGCTTCATTCAATTTTAAGGATACTTCATCACCTACACGGTAATGCTGTTTATAGTCAGTTTGAACGAAGTAATGCTCGCCTTTTACCTGAACGGTATAGGTCAAATCATGTCCTTTGAATTCTCTTGCTATTATACGTCCTGAAACTGATTCATTTTTATCCGAAGAGTGCGGTGCCAGATTAAAATATTCAGGCCGAATTGAGAGTAGAACGTTAGTTTTGTCAGGAGATTCAATCTCTATTGCGCCAAATGGTGTGTTTGCATATCCATCGTTTATAGTGGTTTCAATGATGTTAGTCTTCCCCAGGAAACTTGCGACGTATTCTGTTTTTGGTTTTCTGTAGACATCTTCAGGTGTGCCAATTTGTTCAATGCTACCTTTGTTCATCACGGCGACTCGATCCGCAAAACTTAGAGCTTCTTCTTGGTCGTGCGTCACTAATACGACACTGATGCCAAATTCTTTCAACAGTTCGCGGACTTCTTCACGAGTCACTTGTCGCAAGTCCGTATCAAGACTGGAGAAGGGTTCATCTAAGAGTAACAACTGCGGTTGCGTGACAAGCGAACGTGCTAAAGCGACACGTTGTTGTTCACCACCAGAGATATGATGTGGCATCCGTTCTTGTAGGTGTGCGATACCTATACGTCTAAGGTTCTCCAGTGCAATGGCGTTCCGTTGTTTCTTAGGTATTTTTCGACTCAGTCCAAATGCTGCATTTTTGAGAACATTCTTATCGGGGAAGAGCGCAAAATCTTGAAAAACAAAACCGATTTCACGAGCTTCAGGTGGGATAAAAGAATCTTTATCGACGAGAACACGATCACCCATTACTATGGAACCAGTTTCTGGCTTTTCAAATCCTGCTATTAGGCGTAATGTAGTGGTCTTACCGCATCCACTTGCCCCCAGAAGAGCGAATATCTCACTGGGATATACTTGAAAACTGACATCTTTGACAACTGGTGATTCTGTAAAACGTTTTGAGATGGATTTGACAGTGAGCAGTGGTTTCATAGCAATACACATCCTCTATCGGCTCGAATGTCTTGATAATCACGAAACTCAGTATCAGTTTTGACAGCAGCGTCCATCTCTAAAGTATCTTCTAAATCTTCAAGACGCTGCATGAGAAGTTGAAATTCTTTGATTGTGAGAAGCGCAGCGGTTTTTTCGCCTTTTTCATCAACGAGAAATTGTGGATTGATTTTGAGCATAAGTGTCCTCTATCGGTTACATTGATATATTATTGTGAAAACTGAGCATAGAAATTCGCAACGGCTACCGGACGCATTCGCGATCCTCGTGGATGAGAGCATCAACAAATTTTATACGTTCCTCATCGGTCATCATATCCCAGTCTAAGCTTCGAGAAGTCGATAACTTTCGAAGTTGTGCCTCGGCGCGGTCCATAATTGCTTTTTGCTCAACATCGACTTGCTCTGTACCAGCCTGCGGGATCAACTGTTTCTCTTCCGGTAGCACTTCCTGATCGGTTGTTAATTCAGTGGTAACATTCATATCATTTCTTCTTAACTAAATATCGCATAGGGTTAAGTCTTTCTACTTATACCATTTCTAATTGAAAATGTCTCTTTACTGTAGCACATTCTGTTAGATTGTGCCGTTCACTGCTTCATTCTAAACAGTCGGTAATGAGAGAAAAATTAATTGAAATGGTATTACTTATGCTGGCATTTTCCGACATAACTAACAAAGTGGTGAGATTGATATTGAACACAAGTAGCCTCCTAATTGGCTTTTTGTAATTATACATCTTCACGGTTGTCCTTGTCAATTGCATCGGAATGATCAGTTGTGTCCAGTTTTCGTTAATTGTCTGAATCTCAGATTATGACAACTGCATTTGGAATGAGCAATGGAAAAATTCGCGCCATCCGTGAAACTTGTGAAAATCTGCGTTTCAGAATGCAAAATGTTACATACCCTGGTTTTATAATGCTAAAGTTCAGAACTATATGTGATTGCGGGTTGTTCTATGAGTTGGCTTTCAATTGTCAGTTCATTTGAAAATTGATTCAATTGTTCTAAATTTTAGATTATCTTTTGTTTCAATCTCGGCTATAACTTGCCGAACATCAGTTTGGGTCAGTATTTTTAACTCCCAGAATGCACGTAAAATATGAGCTAAGTTAATACAAGCGATACGGTTTGCGTTGCAATGATGCCTTACGCGGCGTTCGTTGCTAACCAAAATAGTTTTTAGGCGTTTACAAAGTGCCATAGATTCGCGTTCTCCCGCATCAAGGGTTTGTGGTAAGGAACGCATAAACTTTTGATCTGCACTCGTCGTGCTATGTGTGCGAATGTGACCTTGTGTTTTTAGTTCTATGATTTCATGGGCAAAGTGGAACCCTTTTGCGCTCGCTATTTTGATTTCATTTTCGACAGCAGTAGCAATATTAAGCTGGTCTTGATGAAAAACCGCAAACAACAGAGATAATCTTTGAATCTTGGCAAAAATTGAAAGAACATCAGTATCAACAAAGACCAAAGTTACTGTTCCTCTGTGCTGATGTTTGATTTTTGCAATTCCCTGATGACAGCAATTTCCGCTTCCAAGTTTTCATCTGAATTCACTTCTACAATTTTAGATATACCTTTTGCTTTCAAAATCTCTTCAAACTCAAAACGGTGGATTCCTGCTAATTCAGCGGCTCTTCCGAGTGTCACTTCACCTTCTTGATATAGCAGGATTGCGGCATCAAGTTGTGATTCAGTTTCAAGAGATTTCCGTAGTTGCTTGCGCTCAACTTCAGGCAGCTTTTGTATCAGCGGCAGCAGTTTTTCAAGAGTTATCGGTTCAGAAATTTGGATCATCCTATTCTACTCCTTTCAGAATATATCTCAATTTAATTGCCTTGTTGTAATTATACATCTTCACGATTGTACTTGTCAATAGCTTTCGTAGGGCGAACTAAATTGTGCAGTCTTTGTCAATATCAAGGTCGGACACGTCTATTTCACCAGAGATGAGTTTGGGAAGGAGGAGATCGCGGGTTTGGCGGAGGCTGGTGTTTTTCTTTAACATCATCTGAATTGAATTTAGTAAGGGAGTGACTACATCACTGTATTGCTTAATCAATGAGTTCGGTGGTATAACGATTGGCATTATAGCAAGTCCTAAATCCCACGTTGCATAAGGAATTGTGCTTCCTGTTGAATGATTACTGGAATACTCAACCGTGGAATCTTGAAAAGTTGTAATGAGATCAAAAGGATAATTGTTAGCGTTTTTGGATCTTAAAACAAAGCAAGTTTGTCTGGTTATACCATTAAAAGGGGCAAGACTTACCTTGTGGAAGTACGACCGCATCGCACCAAATAGTATATCGTTTCTTTTAAAAGCGATTAGACTACTTTTGGCTTCACTTGATGGCTTGTGTTCCATTAGTGATATTGAATGTCTTGGAATACAATCAATTGGAACGTAAGGTAAAGGGTTTAAGTGTTTCCCTGGTTTTACCTTTTCTTTAACGTTTTCAACTATATTTTTGAATTTCCCAACTTCCCAACCCTGCGGTATCTTTCCCAATTCTGATTGGACCATCGGCACATTCTCATGTCCCGGAAATCGGTAGTGGACGAACCATTCTCGGTAGAGGGTTTGTGCCATGTCTTCCAGGATTTTGATGCGGCGAGTGTTGTTTTCTATCAGGTCGTCGTAGGTGCTGAGGATGGAGGCGATTATGTGTTGGGTTGGGAGGGGTGGAAGTAGTATTGGAAACGAAGTAAGAATTTGGGCATTAGCATGGGGTTGGGCAGCACCACCAATATTTAATTGTATGAATTGTTTATATTCGTCAGATTCAATAACATATCCGATATATTTGCTGTTGCACTTCGAATTTATACGAATTCGGACGAGATAAGATGCAAAAATAGCATGCTGATTAGTTCTAATCCGCTTAGCATATCCTGTTGTTGCACCTGTCCGAGCGATGACAATATCATCTTTTTTTAATAGGTATTTGCCTAGCTTATCCTCATTTATCATACAATGTGGGACAGATGGCCAATCAATGTGATTCGGTACAATGTCAGTGATTCTGAGAAATTTAGGACCAATCGGTTCCGACTTTGCACTTGCGGTGTATCCATAATTTACCGAATCACAAATTTCCCTAAGAATGACTCGTCCCCATTTTCCTTTTCCCATTATATTGCTTCCCCAAAATCATGAGCTATTAACTTCAACCATTTGCAATTTTTGCTTTTCAAGGAATGTTTTGAGTGCTTCAGTATATTCCTGTATAATATCTTGATCGACTATGTTGAACAGTTCACGTCCAACTGTAGAAAAAGCAATACCTGATAAATTAAAATTCTGACTCTTTCGTCCGTCCAAGGGCACTAAAACCCAATCTCTTTCCTGGTGGCGGAATGGTAGAGGCTGCGGGTTATTGGAATCCGCTATGCATAAGTCATAAGGGAACTCAGAGTAGTAGAAACTTGAAGGAATCAGACCGTGTTCTTCTAAGACATGAAGTTGTTCATTATCCAATCCATATTTGCTGAGAGTTTCTTTCCCTTGCCTTTCATTTAGAAAGCAAATTCTAACGTCCCGAATATAGTTACTAGGTAGATGTCCAAGAACTACGCACATTGAACACAGTTTTTTGAACAAAGCTGCGGTACTTTGATCAAGCTCACCGAGAATTTTTACAGCCTTTATTGAATACGAACCCGGTTTCTCAATTTCACCTGCTAAGATAAGACCAAAACGTCGCTGCATCTCTTCTGTGCTTACCTGTCGAACTTGAGTCTCAAAGTTGTTAAGCCAATCATCGTTTATTGTCCTTTCCTCTCCACTATTTGGACCCTGATTTGTTGAATCAGTAGACTGTTCTTTATTAGCTTCACTCGTTTCTGGATTGGTTGGATTGCTGGATTCACTGTTCTTAAGTTCATCTGCAGCAATAGCGGAGATTTTATCAAGATTGAGTTGCTCTCGAATTATCTTTTCCGCGTATTTGTGTCCAGCTCTCAATGCATATTCCGGGTCAACTCTTGTCTGTTGAATAATTTGGGTGGTGATTTCATCCTGTATTTTTATACGTGCTTCTGATTCTGCACGTTTTTCAGCAGCTCTCCGCTCAAGAGCTCCAACAGGCCCGTCTATTAAGGCAGAACAGAGTCGGTCAAAAGCCTTAAAAGCGTTCTTTCTAATTGGAGCAGGAATAGTTGCATCTAAAGCAAGATCGGTGACAATGTTAAGCGCGGTACTTGATGTGTCTTCGGTTGTTTCGGGTAAATCAGGTTTTGCTTCATCAGACATACTTATATCCTTCTTTTGAACAAGTGCGTTTAGAATCGGATGCTGAGTCGATTTGAGGTTAACCTCAAATTCTACTTGGTGAGTTTCGTCCCAATAGTCTGCGAGACTGTGCGTATCCCAAAATTCGCCAATTTCCTCTGGTGTTGCATCGGGAGGTGGCATTGGCTCTCGCTTCTTATCTTCGGGTATATATCGTTTGATAATCCTTTTCTCAAGAAAGGGACATCACTACGCCACAAAGACGCGTCGGTGGTCCCCTTTTTCGTTTGAAGATGATTACGTTCTGGCACGTAAAGGTGTCAATGATTATCTTACATAACGTGAGTTTGATAATAGGTATA
>CAZURU010000248.1:7137-8089 GCA_964623585.1 uncultured bacterium | reverse complement strand
TTCCAATATAAAACCTAAGAATCACCAGAGCTTTAGCTCGGTGAGTATGTCAATTAACGAGATACATGCAAATTGAATTAGAGTATTAATTCAATTATTGCTTCGGCAACACCATTCTTATCGTTACTGGATGTAATGTAATCCGCACAGTCCTTAACTTGCTGGACAGCATTATGCATCGCAATGCCGAATCCTGCTGTTCTAAGTAGACTCTCATCGTTGAAACTATCACCAAAAGCTACAGTCTCTTTGAGAGGTATATCTAAACGTTCTGCAAGGGTTGTCAACGCTCTACCTTTTGATACTTCAGGATTCATGAATTCTATATACTCAGGTTGAGTCTGCGTAACATAGAGTCTTCCCGTGTATGTAGATTTGAACTGGTTTAAAAGTGTCGGAAGTTTCTCTGGTGGATGCATAATCAGTAACTTTGTCGGTTTTTCACCAGATAAATTTTGCAGATCACCAACCTCCGTAGCCGATACGCCCGTTCTAACTTCATACAACTCACTCCATTCGTTTCTTTTGGCAACATAAAGCTCATCATTCAGACAAAAGTTAAGGTGCAAATTCTGCTTCTTACAGTCTCTGATAATGGCATTTGCATCCTCTGCAAGTACAGGCATGTGGTATAACATGCTATCTGTAACAACATGCTTCACCATGCCACCGTTATAGGAAATAATTGGGTTTTCCAATCCGATCAAATCGCTGATCGGTTTCATGGATTGGTGCATCCTCCCTGATACTAAGACGACAAGTGTTCCGGCTGCAATAAGTTGATGTAACGCATTAAGATTCTCATACGAAACTTCGTGATTACTATTCAACAACGTTCCATCTAAATCAAAGGCTGCCAAACGACACAGGATTTTCATAATATTATACCCTATCTCAATGATCTGTAATTAACTATTACCAGATAGACATTTCTGTATCACAGTCAAATAGG
>CAZURU010000248.1:0-7048 GCA_964623585.1 uncultured bacterium | reverse complement strand
CAAAGTCCAACCATACCTTCTCACCAATAGCGACTTTGAAAGTTGGATGGGTTCTGACTCGCAATACTATCGGTTCCTGTGTTTCAGGATGTATGCCAAGACTAAGATCAAGAATGTTTACTGCACCAAGAGGTTCAATTAAATGAACCACTGATGCAATTTTTCGACCAACAGCTTCTCTTGACACCGTTATATGCTCAGGACGAACACCTACGACATACCCATTCTTCTGTTTATTCGCGTTTAACTTCAACTGTTGTTCAGAGGAAAGATATAAAACCACATCCGTATTAACAATCTGTAGCACTGTGTCCCCCTTGCCTGACGTTAACTTTGCATCAAGTAGATTCATAGAAGGCATCCCCATAAAACCTGCAACAAAAAGACTTTTCGGTCTGTTGTACACTTCAAAAGGTGTTCCAACTTGTTGTAATACACCCTGATGCATAACTACGATTCTATCTGCCAGGGACATAGCTTCTACCTGATCATGCGTTACAAGAACAGTCGTTGCACCTATCTCGTGATGAAGATGTTTTATTTCTGCACGAGTATCAATACGAAGCTTTGCATCCAAATTCGCCATCGGTTCATCAAGGAGATACACCTTCGGTTGACGAACCATTGCTCTCCCAAGGGCAACACGTTGCATCTCACCACCACTGAGGACACTGGGCTTCCTATCTAATATCTCGCTGATCTGCAGTATCTGTGCCACGTTTCTGACTCTAACATCTATTTCTGTCTTAGCAACTTTGACTGCTTTCAAAGGAAAGGCAATGTTCTCATAGACAGTTATATGCGGATAAAGTGCATAGAATTGAAACACAAATGCAATATCTCTGTCAGCAGGAGACATATCGTTTACGCGATGTGCATCTATAAGAATATCCCCAATTTCTGGGTGTTCTAATCCAGCAATAAGGCGTAATGTTGTAGTTTTTCCACAACCTGACGGTCCAAGAAAAACTACAAACTCCTTATCGTGTATCTCTAAGTTAAAGTCCTTGACTGCAAAGACATTACCGAAACGTTTTACTATGTTATAGAGTTGAATATTTGCCATAAGAGGCTCATCTGAGAATCACGGACAATGATCTGTATCTATCGGTGTCTCGTCCTTTTCTAAGAAGCGATCAATTGTATTACGCGTAGCAGGACTTGTTCTGAAGTCTGCAATCCAAGGCTGTCGGAAATATGCCTGTTTTTCTTTTGGAAGACTATTAAGTACGACCGGTGGAATACGTAGACGATGCCAATGTGTAGCAAGATGAGAATATGCATTAAGCACCGCAATACGAGGGGTCTCACGCTGCCACACAGGTCCTGCATGACACAGGTTCTCAGTAAAAAAGATCGCACTACCAGCAGGACACTCGTAGGTCATCAGGTATGGACTGCGTTTGCCATCCTCTAACGACATGTGGTCAGGATGCATCTGAAAATTTGATTTGTGACTTCCTACAATAAAGTGTGTTGCACCATCGTTTTTTGAAATATCTGTCATCTCAAAAACGACGCGCACCATCCCTGCATGAATCCTACCATTGTGCACTCGGTAACCGAAGATCGGGTCACCTTGACGCGGACCACCGCCGTGTAATCCACCATGTTCCTGACCTTTCTTACGCCAAACAGAAAATGTGCTTTCCATACGAATGTCTGGACCAATAATTTCGTGCAATACCTCAACCACTTTTGGATGATCAATAAGGACACTGCACGCACCCCCTGGAACTGCTCGATGTTCTGGTGGAAGTGATTCGCGATCATTATGCATTCTATCAAGTTGCTCAACAATTGCATCCACTTCATCTTTACTGAGAATCGCAGGACGAACTAAAAAACCTGTTAAGTCAAACCTAAATTTTTCCTCATCAGTCATAATATTGTCTCCTTTGCAGTAAACCTAAAAGTGTCAATTCTTCACACATTATCTAAAAATCTATATACGTAATTTCTTGAATGCCTCAATCTGCGCTGTGATAGCGCGTTCTGTTGGAAGACGTTCAGCACTTGATGCTCCATAGAAACCAACAATACCATCTGTATTATCCAGGACATACTTTGCATCATCTGGTTCAGCAATAGGCCCACCGTGGCAAATAACAAGAATTTCAGGATTTACCCCCTTCGCAGCGTCGTTAATAACTTGCACCCGTTTCGCCGCATCATCAAGAGTGAACGCCGTCTTAGCACCGATAGAACCCTTTGTCGTCAATCCCATATGAGCGACAAGTATATCTGCCCCAGCATCTGCCATCTGCTCAGCTTCAGTTTCATTGAAGGCATAAGGGGTCGTCAAAAGATCCATCTCATGTGCTTTCCGTATCATATCCACTTCTGGACCGTAACCCATATCGGTCTCTTCAAGGAGTTGTCTGAAAGTACCATCTATCAATCCAACCGTGGGGAAATTCTGCACACCAGAAAACCCAACAGCATCAATTTGACTGAGAAAGATATCCATCAGACGAAAAGGATCAGTTCCACAGACACCTGCTAATACTGGGGTATGCTTCACTACAGGCAGCACTTCACTTGCCATCTCAACAACAATCTGATTGGCGTCTCCATAAGGCATCATACCAGCGAGCGACCCTCTTCCTGCCATTCTAAATCTTCCCGAATTGTAGATGATAATAAGATCAATCCCGCCTGCTTCTTCACATTTAGCTGAGATACCCGTTCCTGCGCCTGCTCCGATGATGGGTTTACCAGCATCAATGTTACATCTTAATGTATTTAATATTTCTTCGCGTTTGAATTTCATCTTATTTCCTTTTATGACTTCTAAATTACTCAGGACTTACGCATTCCCCTCGCTTGCGGGGGGATAAAGGGGGGTAAATCCTTAAAAATGACAAAAAATCCAAATAATCGATGATAAAATCCTTGAAAAAGCGATATTCTAAACAAGGACACCCAAATTTGCGTAAGTCCTGTTACTACAGAAATTGATTCTTCAATTATATCATATCTTCATCGGATTGTCATGTTTTTTGTTCCATTTCTAATTGAAAATGTCGCTTTAATAATGCAGAATATCAAACGCGTATTCTGCCACATTTTGTTACGTTGTGCCTACGAAGGCATAAGCTGAAAGTGAACATTACAATAATACCCAAAAGAGGGTATTTTCAAACCAAAGTCATAATAGGTAACAACTTAGGTGATTATAGCAGAAAAGAATTGACATAGATAGAGCTAACATGGTATTCTAAATTAATGGTTAGATTGTAATTATGGTGAATTATAAATCGTATATGTAGGAGAGAAATGGGATAAGTCTTAGGAGGATATTCGTTATGATAATACAACGTTTACTGATTATACTATGTGTTCTGCTAAGTTTTTGGATGAACATCACTACACAAGCACAACAACAAGAACAAGAAAGACCTATTGTCAAAGTTATCTACTTTCACCCAAACGATGTTCCACCCCAGCCAGATATAGATGTAAAGTTAGACAAAATGGTAAAAGATGTGCAACAAGTTTTCTCAGGACTGATGGCTGCACACGGGTTCGGATCCAAGACCTTTCTATTTGAAAAAGATATAATAGGTAATGCAGTTATTCACACAGTCAAAGGGAAGTTCGACGACACATATTATCAGAAAAAATCAAGTTCGGTTTGGGATGAACTCCCTGGTCGTTTTGATCTGTCAAGAGATATCTACCTTATTTTCCTGGATATTAGCACAGGACTGCTTGACGGTTTTGCATGTGGATACGGTTTTTATAGCACACCTCACAAAGGTGGCATTGTGCCTGCCTCTGGGGCATGTTTTGAAGGCAGACTCGGTGTTGATACAACTGCACATGAACTTGGACATAGTTTGGGATTAGCACACGATTTCCGCACAGATGCTGATGCCAAAAGGATATATTTCAATACCGATGACGCACACATCACGACTTATTGTGCTGCACAATGGTTAGACGCACATCCTGCTTTTAACACCGGCACCACGACGCATAATCAAAACACAACGTCCAGTATGTTCAAACCCAGACTTGCATCGCTACCGCATCATATCCATCTACGTTTTGAGGTAGACGATCCAGACGGTATACATCACGTCCAATTACTCTCTCCTAAGAAGGATGGTGACCTCTTGGTACGCGATTGCAAAAAACTCAATGGCACGACAGATAACATCGTTGAATTTGTAACTAACCAATTAGTGCCAAACACTTCCACCCTAACCCTAAGAATTACCGATGTGTTTGGAAATCACACAGAGCATTCCTTCAAACTCAGATCACCGCTCCCGTTTCCACCCCCTCAAGCCGTGACCTTCGTAGATCCACAGCTGGCTGCAGCAGTCCAGAAACAGATCGGCACAATCACAACACACACAATCGCAAATTTGACAGAACTTGATGTCCAAAAGAAAGGCATAAAAAACATTACGGGACTACAACATGCACATAATCTCAGAAAACTCACGCTCTTTCACAACAATATTTCAGATGTCACGCCACTATCAAAGTTAAAACATCTGAGATGGTTAGAACTTGGACATAACCCAATTTCAGATATTTCACCACTTGCAACACTCACACAACTGAACGCTTTAGACATTGGTTGGACCAAGGTATCGGATATATCACCACTAAAAGACTTGAAACACCTGCAGTTTTTAGGTATTCACGGCACCGGTATTTCCAAAGTTCCACTGTTGACAAGATTTAAAAGACTGAAAACATTGTATCTTCACCATAATATGATTTCAGATATAACATCACTCTCAGCCTTAACACAATTAAACGTGTTATATCTAAGCAGTAACAATATTTCAGACATCTCTCCACTTGCTAAACTGACACAGTTGACACAACTTTATCTTGAAAACAACATGATAACAGAAATATCTTCACTTGCAATACTGAAGCAACTACGTATCTTAAATCTCATCAATAATCGAATCCGTGATGTAACACCCCTCTCGAATTTGGTAGGCCTAAAAAAGTTGAATCTCTTTGGAAATCCTATTGATAACCGTAAACCGCTGCTTGCCTTATTGCGAAAAAACCAAAAAATGAAAATCTTTCTTAAGAATCACCGTGAGCCTTTACCTATCCCAAAAACGACAAAGTAACCAGTTTTGACAAGGAGTTTCGATATGACCATAAATTTCGCAAGATATACAGCAATCGGTGCTGTATTGATATTTGCCTATAACCCAATTATTGGCAGAAAAAGAGATGTTGCCATCAAAAAAAGAACGTATCCATATATAGTTATGCTTTTTTTGATGATTCTAACTTCACCCGTGTTAGCAGAAGTAACCCCAAGCGAGTTTGAGATTGTAGGTGCTTTTGAAAAAGCGATTACGAAAATAATTGATCAGAGTATGCCTGCGGTTGTCAGCGTTAAAATTGTAAAAATGGAAGATGAGAAACATAATGAGATGCAACCATCTGGCGCTGGGACCGGTTTTATTTTTCACAAAGATGGTTATATCCTAACGAATGAACACGTGATAGAAAATGCAAAAAGCGTCGTTGTAACGTTATTTGATCATAGCACATTTGAGGCAGACATTATAGGTAGTGATAAAATTGCGGATGTTGCGGTCCTAAAGATTGAACGTCCAACCCCTTTTCCGTTCCTTCTACTTGCAGATTCAGCACAAGCACGGATCGGACAATTTACGATCGCTATTGGGCACCCTATAGGGTATAGAAATACGGTAACAACAGGAATTGTCAGTGGCACCAACCGTTGTTTTCACCCGCCAAATAACCGATATCAATATTGCTATAATTACATTCAGACAAATGCGTGGATCAACCCCGGTAGTAGTGGTGGACCCTTATTGAATATGCATGGGAAGGTCATCGGGATCACAACTCTCAATCCGGGAGAAGGTGCGACTTTAGCGATTAAAAGTAGTCTTGTGAAAACAATTGCACAGCAACTGATAAAGCACGGGAGAGTTATCCGGGGGTATCTTGACGCACAGATACAAGATGGCGGACAAGGTATTAAAGTTTTGCAGGTAGCCTCCAACAGAGCTGCTGCACAAAAGGGACTAAAAAATCACGATATTATCGTTGAATTTGAGGGAAAACATGTACCGAGACGCGTTGATCTAGAAAAGCACCTTATGGAAAGTGTGATAGGGAAGCAGTATGCTCTTACGGTATTGCGGCGAACACAAGAAATTACAATACATGTCCAATCTATTGAAATGCCACTTGAATTACGTGGTGATACAGTGAATACCGAGTCTGTTTCTTGGAAAACATTGGGCTTAGCCGTACGAAAGTTGGCACAGAACAATCATCAAAGATACGCTTTTCTTACAGTACAGGACCGCGGCGTTCTCGTTGAAAAGGTAAAGGCAGCTTCACCCGGATCTAAAGCAGCTATTCCGCTTGGTGCACTTATCGTCGGTGTCAATGGACAAGAAATCACTGACGTTCAATCGCTTGATACTTTACTACAGACGCATGAAAACACCGCTAAACTGATACTGCATATTAAAAGTGCTCAGGGTATAGAAAGCGTGACACTCAAGTTGAAAGGCAGCTAGTTCTCATCTGTCATTAAAAACGACAATCCGTAGTGTCATAAATCTTAAATCGCACTACCGAGATTTGAAGTATACGATCAAAACATAAAAAAATACTACCACAAAAACCTAAAGTTAATGAAAGGAAAAAGTCATGAAACCATTTTTTAGAACCCTACTCACAGTCGTTACAGCACTATTCATTGTTTCCTCTATCGGATGCGGTGGAGATAATGAAGAGGAAATGAAAGATGAAAGTGTTGATTTTGAGGCAGTTGACACGACTTGGCAGGTTGATTCAATTAACGGTCTTAAGTTTGAACAACTTTTCAAACCAATGGAACCAGCAGAATTTGAAACAGATTTTATGCTTGGGGCAAACAGTTGGACTTTTAGTACTGAAGGTTCATTCACAGGTACTTTGAAGTTCATACTTACAGAGAAATACACTGAACCTATTTCTTCAATCCTACACTCCGCATTTATGGATCTGGAAAATATATATTTTTGACTTCTTTACC